>NZ_QQPQ01000016.1 GCF_003346715.1 Oceanispirochaeta sp. M1 | reverse complement strand
TATTGTTCATGAAAAAAGATATCTGGCTATGGTTGAATAAGCCAAAACCAATGGCAGAATCAATGTTTTTTTCAGATGGTCAAATGGGGCTGTTTTTATGAAGCAATTTTATCTTGGACAGCTGTGATTATAGTTAATAGTTTTGACGTTTAGATTGTTCCGGATGAGTATTTACAGATCCAAAAGTATAATACTTTATCCGGGGCAATCTATTTTTTTGTTTATAACCTGAGTCCGGAGGCTTATGAAAAACGATATTCTTTTCACCCCTTTTAATATTGGAAAACTGTCTTTAAAAAACAGATTTGTTATGACTCCCATGGAAACCGGAATGGCCGGATTTGACGGACGGCCCACTGAGCTTCTGACAGACTATTATCTGCAGAGAGTCAGAGGCGGTACAGCTCTTATCTGCACAGGAATCTGCCGGGTCAATAATATCCATGGGGCTTCTACTCCGAAGCAGCTCTCTCTGGTTCATAACTCTTCCATCCCGTCTTTTCAGATGATGAATGATCGAATTCATGGGGAGGGAGGAAAGATTGCAGTGCAGCTGCACCATCCGGGCAGACAGAATTATTCGGCCCTTATCGGTATCTGGCCCATGGTTGAAGTCTTTTCAAAAATTCCCGGTTTTTCGAAAATATTCTCCCCTATTGTAAAAAGTTTTGCATTTCTGGAAGAGAAGATCTATGCACCCCCTGTTTCGGCTCCGTCAGCCATACCCTGCGGTCATGTAAAACAGAAAACACGGGCTTTTAAGACCTGGGAGATCAGATCCCTGGTGAAGGATTTTGTTAAAGCGGCAGTCCGGGCAAAGAGAGCCGGATTTGATGCTGTGGAACTCCATGCAGCCCATGGCTATCTGATTCAGCAGTTTCTGAGTCCTTATTCAAATAGAAGAACAGATGAATATGGAGGCAATTTTGAGAACCGTCTTCGTTTTATTAAAGATATCATTGAGGGAATCCGGCAGGAATGCGGTAGTGATTATCCTCTTATTGTCCGTCTGACAGTGGAAGAGTTTATCCCTGAAGATAGAGATAATCGGGGCATTACCCTGGAGCTGGGAGTGCAGATTGCCAGGGCCCTGGAAGAACTGGGAGTTGATGCTCTTGATATCTCTTCAGGAAGCTATGAGCAGACAAATAAATGGCTGGAAACTGTTAACTATAAGGCGGGGTGGCGCAAGTATCTTGCGGCAGCAGTTAAACGGGAAGTGAATATTCCCATTATTGCGGCGAACCTTATCCGAAGTGCTGAACAGGCAGTTACACAAATTGAGGAGGGGACACAGGATCTTATCGGTCTTGGACGTCCACTTCTGGCAGACCCGGAACTGCCCCGTAAAATAAAAGAGGGCCGGGAAGATGAGATCAGCCGTTGTATTGTCTGTTGTCAATGTTATGAATCTTTACTGACAAATGCCTGGCTGGGTAAACCTCTACGCTGTTCTGTAAATCCGACTCTGTCTGTGATCAGGAAGGAATCTCAAAAATCGGAGGGAACAGTTGTGGTTGTCGGAGCGGGTGCCGCAGGACTTCAGGCTTCTCTTTCTCTGAAAAAACGGGGCTTTCATGTAGTCCTGTTTGAAAAGAACTCAGAGCCGGGAGGTCAGATTCTTCTGGCGGACAAAGCTCCCGACAAGGAGAAGCTTGGATGGTGTATTGACGACCTCATACAATCTGTCACAGATGCGGGTGTGGATATCCGGCGCAATACTGAAGTTGATGCCGAGGCCATTCTGGATGAATCACCTGATGCTATAATTCTGGCTACAGGGGGAGTCCCTATCAAGCCACCAATAACGGGTGTTTCTCTGGACAATGTCTATACTTTTGATGAAATTCTGTCAGGGAGCCGATTTCCAGAGAATGGTGAAACCATCGCTGTAATCGGATCAGGTCTTACGGGTCTGGAAACTGCTGAATATATTCTCTCAAAAGGCAAAAAAGTGATGGTAGTGGAGATGGCCGATAATGCGGCTCCGGGGGCTCACTTCCAACATAGAGATGAAGCTTTGGAATGTCTTGAAAAAGAGAATGCCCTAATCCATACATCAATGAAACTGACTGAGATCAGAGAAAAGTCCATTCTACTGGAAAATACCCGGAACCATGAGAAAAAAGAATTTGCAGCTGATGCTGTTGTTCTTGCTCTGGGCAGCCGACCGTTGAATGAACTTGAAAAGGAACTGAATGGTTTTGCAGGAGAGGTTCATGTCATTGGAGATGCATCGGGTATCGGGCGCATTGCTGATGCGGTAGAGCAGGCATATAAGCTTGCAGTTCGCCTTGCTGTCTGACGGGGAATCTGAAATGACAGCAATACTCCTATGAATCATAAAAGAGCTCTGAAACAGAACTGGATACTCTCTTGCCCCGAACATAATATATCTCTGCCTGTGGAAATCCCTTCCACTGTCTTTGAATCCCTTCTGGACGCTTCAATTATTGAAGATCCCTTTTATGGTGACAATGAGAAAAGTCTGTCCTGGGTGTATGAATCGCAGTGGAATTACAGTTCTGAATTGGTCCTTGAAAAAGAAGATCTGGATGCCGATGAACTGATTCTCCGTTTTCACGGCCTTGATACTCTCGCTGCTGTCAATCTGAATGGTAAAATTCTGGGACAGGTTGACAATATGCATAGATGTTGGGAATTCAATCTCTTAAAAGAAACTAAAGACACCCTGGTCCCGGGGACTAATACATTGGAAATCGAGTTTAGAAGCTCCACAGCAGCCGGCAGGGCAGAGACTCGCAGGTATGGTCGGAATCTCCGGGAATTTCCTTTTTTTATGAAGAGTCCTACCCTGAGAGGTGCCTCTTACATAAGAAAGGCTCTCTACTCCTTTGGATGGGACTGGGGACCTCAGCTGCCTGATACAGGAATCTGGCGGGAAGTGGAAATTGAGCGTATTCAGGGCGTAAAACTGATAAATCTGCAGAGTTGTCAGACTCATTCTTATACTGACGCTCATAAGGGACACTATCCTGATCATCCCATAGAAAAAACTGAACTGAGAGTCCGCTGTGAATCAGAGAATCCTTCGGGTTTAGAATGCCATATCTCTCTCGATGGTCCCGGTTTTAATGAAAAGAAAATTCTGAAGGATAATGAAGTCCTTTTTGAGATTAATAATCCTTCTTTGTGGTGGACCTGGGATCTGGGAGAAGCTGTACTCTATGAGCTGAAGGCCGAATACTATAAGGGTGAACAAGTTGTTGACCAGATAGTTCAGAAAATCGGACTCAGAGATCTTAAACTGATCCGGGATAAAGACAGATGGGGAGAAACCTTCTATTTCAGTCTTAACGGAGTTCCTCTTTTTGCCAGAGGATCTAACTGGATTCCCGTAGATTCCTTTATCCCCAGAGGAAAAAAAGCAGGTCTTTATGAGAAGCGTATTCAGGACGCATTGGATGCAAATATGAATATGCTCCGTGTCTGGGGTGGCGGGATTTATGAAGAAAATCTTTTTTATGATCTCTGTGATGAGAAGGGGCTTCTGGTATGGCAGGATTTTATGTTTGCCTGTATGCCCACACCCAAACACCCGGCATTCTATGATTCAGTAATAGGGGAAGCCAGTGATAATATCAGACGTCTTCGTCATCATTCCTGTTTAGCCCTGTGGGTCGGTAACAATGAGATCGAAGGGGGCTGGAAAAGCCTGTTTTACTGGCTCCGTTTTCCGCGATATAAAAAGAGTTATCTCTATCTTTTTGAAGATCTTCTTTCATCTCTGGTACAGGAGCTGGACAGCGGGCGTGAGTACTGGCCCAGTTCTCCATCCTCGGGTGGTTCATTCAAGAATCCTGAAAGTGAAAACTCTGGAGATTCCCATTTCTGGTCTGTCTGGCACGGGGGAAAACCTTTTTCAGCCTACAGGGAGCATTATTCCCGTTTTATGAGTGAGTTCGGTTTTGAGTCTTTTCCCGGAATGAAAACCATAAGCTCCTTCGCAAAAGAAAGTGACTGGTCTTTCCATTCGAATATCATGGAGAATCATCAGAAAAACGTGGCAGGCAATAAGAAAATTCTCAAATATATGAAAAAAAGATTTTCCATCCCGGCAAGCTTTGAAGATCAGGTGACACTGTCTCAGATAACCCAGGCTGAAGCCATGGAATACGGTGTGGATCACTGGAGACGGAACAGACAAGACTACCGTTGTATGGGCGCTCTCTACTGGCAGATCAATGACTGCTGGCCTGTCGCTTCATGGTCCTCTGTAGACTATTACGGAAGATGGAAGGCTCTTCATTATTTTGCAAAACGTTTTAACTCTCCAATCTATTGTAATGCGTCTGAGTCGGATAGTTCTGTTGAAATATGGGGTGTCAATGATAGAAGACAATCAGAAGAACTGACCCTGGAATGGTCGCTTTGTGATGTATCCGGTAAGGTTCTTAGACAGGGAAAAAAGGATTGTATTTTCCATCCTGCAGATTCAGCCCTTCTTGAGCAGATTGATCTGGAAAATGGGGATGAGAGGCAGGGAATTCTCTTCTACTCTCTCTGGAGAGAAGATAAGCCCTTTTATAGAGGCATGAAGCTTCTTAAAGCTCCTGTAAAGTATCATTTCAATGATCCCGGACTGAGCTGGAAGAGTGAAGAAAAAGGTGGCAGTATTACTGTCACAGTAAAAGCGGAAGCTCCTGCTGTTTATGTTCACTGGCGGTCAGATATCGATGGTAATGGTTCGGATAATTATTTTTCTCTTATGAAAGATGAAGAGTACAGTGTCGAAATAAAGCTGTGGAATAAGGCTGAAAAGGAGCTCTTTCTGAAGACTCTCATTTTCAATTCTCTCTATGATATCCAGCCCCGTGACTCAGTCTGAAGGATTCATGCTTCCTTAATTTTGATACCCAGGGGGGCTAGAAGAGCCAGAACATCAGGGACTGAAAAAATAGCGCCCCTCAGCTTGTTCTGTTCGGGGTGTATGCTGTAGCCCCGAGCATCAGAGAAATCTGCTTTTCTCAGGTCACAATCGCCGAATCCTGTCTCGGAGAACTCTGTTTTTACAAAGAGTGCTTCACTCAAATTAATTTTATGAAATTCTGAGTCCCGGAAGCGGCTTCCGGAAAAATTCTTTTTACTCAAATTCATATTGCTGAAGTAACAATGTCTCACATCACAGTCAATAAAGTCGGAGTAGAACATATACTCTGTACTGTCGGAAAAATTGATACCCTGCACTCTGCTTGATATAAACTCAGTATTACTGAATCCAGCATTCTCGACCTTCAGGAGAGTCAGTTCACAGTTTTCAAAACGGCAGTCCCTGAAGGTAGCACCCCTTAGCTGGCATTCTGAAAGACGGCAGTTCTGAAAACTACAGTCAATAAATGTCCTGCCTGACAGGTCTTCTCCCTCCAATTGAAGAGCATCAAAAATAATGTCTTCAAAATCTTCACATTCCATATCAATTGTATTCTGCATAGTGAAGGCAGTGTATCCCTGAGTACTCTCTTTGACAAGTGTTATTAACAAACCTTATCAGACAATAAACTGGCGTCCTGACTGTCCTTATGTTATTCTGTTATCAGTCAGCATCTGTTCACCGGGAGTAATCAATATGTTGAAAAGCAGACTTCAGTTTATAATCCGAATTACAGCTTTTATTATCGCTCTGGGTGGAACATTCAGCAGGATATTTCTTTCTCTGAACGGGGATATGGGAAGTAATGTCTTTCTCTATTTTACTGTTCAGAGCAATCTGATAGTCTGTCTATACCTGGGGATTGAAGTATTGGGCCGGTCGAAACCCATGAAGCCCGCAGTACAGGGTGGAGTCCTGATGTATATCACCATAACCGGCCTTGTTTATAATATCCTTCTAGCCCCCGGATGGCATCCTGAAGGTATCGACCTGCTTATCACAACTATCAACCATACGATCACTCCCCTCCTCTTTCTTCTGGACTGGATTCTGTCCCAGGAGTATGGAACATACAGAAAAAAGCATCTTTTATACTGGCTGATTTATCCTCTTTGTTATGCTCTCTTTGCAAGCATCGAAGGAGCTCTGACCGGGGATTTCCGCTATTTCTTTATGGATTTTATTAATCAGAGTACCCGGGAGTATCTTCTTTTGATGCTGATGGTCATCCTTGTATTTCTCTTCATAGGATTCGTTATCCTGAAATTTAATAACCTTAACCTGAGACGAAAGGAGGCTGAAAATGGGATTGCAGACTGAAATTACATCTTCTGTTGAACTGCTGGATAAAAAGGGGTGCCTTGTTAAGCCCGGTTGGAGCCGGAAGCCTCTGTGGAGCTATGACAGGACAAAAATTAAAGCAGGAGTTCTGGGAAAGAAGGAGTGGGACTATTACTATGTTCTCTCTCCGGATCTGAAGAAAGGAGTTACCTTTACTATCAGTGATCTTGGGTATGCGGGACTTATGGCAGTCTGTTATCTGGATTTTGAGAGGGGTGAATTTTACCAGGCGGATACAATAGCCCCTCTGACACGTGGAAAACTTACAAAGCATGCCCCCGGTGGAGATCTGGGAGATGAAGTCATTGAATTCTCCGATAAGGTTCTTTCCATCCGCTATGAATTTAAAAAGGGGAGTCGCAGAATTATATTTTCAGTACCAGGAATGGAAATCCCCGGTGGAGGAAACGGACTGTCAGGAGATATATTCCTGGATCAGCCGCCTGAAATGGAGAGCATTAATATTGCCACTTCCTGGAAGGAAAACCCCCGCCGTTTCTATTACAACAGGAAAATAAACTGCATGAGAGCTTCCGGTTCATTCAAGGCAGGGACTGAGATATTTGAGCTGAACCGTGACAGTGATATGGGTGGTCTGGACTGGGGCCGGGGGGCCTGGACCTATGTAAACAGATGGTTCTGGAGCTCTGCCGGTGGTATGCAAAAAGGGCATAGTTTCGGGTTCAATCTGGGCTACGGATTTACAGACAGGACTCCCGCAACAGAGAATACTCTTTTCTATGATGGAGTTGCCCATAAACTGGAAGATGTTGAATTTCATTATGACTCTTCAGACTATACAAAACCCTGGTTTCTATCAGACAATCTGGGTAGGCTGAAACTTGATTTCAAGCCTCTTCTTGATAGAAGCTCAGCAGTGAATCTATTGTTGATTCGCTCCGTTCAGCATCAGGTCTTCGGGTATTTTTCAGGAACTGTGATACTGGATGACGGGACCGAGCTGGTTTTAGAGAATCTTCTGGGCTTTGCCGAGGATGTTTACAACCGTTATTAGAGTTCTGTGACTCCCGAGGCAGCTATGGCCAGTTTCAGGGACAGTGAGCGGACTTCTTCGGGGTCCGAGCGGGATGTGAGTATCACAGGGAGGCTCAGTCCCGCCAGGACTCCTGCATGACGGCTGCCGGGCATAAAGGCAAAAGCCTTATACACAGCATTGGCACTGTTGAGATCGGGAAATAAGAGCAAGTCAGGCTGACCTGCAACATCACTCTCAATCCCCTTTAGATCTGCAGCTTCTGCGGACAGGGCAACATCCAGGGCTAAGGGGCCTTCTACATGAGCACCCTCCCATTCCATTGCCGCCAGGGCAGCGGCATCCACAGTTGCAGGGATCTTTGGATTTACTTTTTCTACAGGAGCAATACATGCTGTCTGCAGAAGACGGGGGGTGAGGCGGTGCATCATATTCAGGGCATTTTCAAGTATTATCTTTTTCTGCTCCAGATCGGGTGCTATATTCAGTGCTGAATCTGTTATTCCCAGTGCTCCGGGCAGCCCTGGAAGTTCAAATATTCCGAAATGGCTTATAAGTCCTCCGGGTGGGACAAGTCCCAGTTCCTTATTCAATAATGCCCTTGTGAAAACAGAACTATGGATTATCCCTTTCATCAGAACATCCACAGAGCCTTCGGCTGCAAGAGCGGCTCCTTTTTCAGCAGCTTCCTGATCATCCGAAATATCCAAAATTTCACAATTACTCAGAGGGACATCAAGTACTTCACATTTTTCTCTGATTGCATCAGCATTCCCGATTAGAACAAAGTCAGCAATCTCTTCTGCCAGAGCCTGTTTTACCGTGAGAAGCGATTCATCATGCTCTGCCTTAACCAGAGCCACCCTTCTTTTTGCTCCCTCAGGGCGAGCCAGTATTTCATCCAGTAACATCAGGAATACTCCCTTATCTCTCTTTTTCCCAGTAGGGCAGCATAGGCACTTTCAGCCAATGACTGCATTTCTCTTTCACCTGGAATGACAATCACTTTGCCAAGAAATCCTATTCTTCTTATTATATCTTCAACTAACAGACTGCTGTTTGCAAGTCCGCCTGTAAGAACAATCCCATCAATATGACCTTCGAGAGTCGCTCCATGGCTGCAGATCTCCTGGGAGATCTGCAGCACAAGAGCCTTGTGTATGGTTGAGGATTCTTTTATCCCTTTTTTGTGGTCTTCTTCAAGGATTCTGAAGTCTTTATTTCCATTGAGAGAGGCCAGGCCGCCGTATCCTGTCAGGAGACGGCGGATTTCTGCTACAGGAACTCCCTTTTCTACAAGATCCAGCAGCTGCCCTGCGGGAACAGTTCCGCTCCGCTCCGGGGAGAAAGGGCCCTCGCCGTCAAGGGCGTTATTCACATCGATAACCCTCCCTTTTCGATGAGCTCCCACAGAGATTCCTCCCCCCATATGGGCAATGATCAGGTTTACATCTTCATAGGCTTTGCCCATTGAAGCCGCAGCAGCCCTACCGGTGGATTTCTGATTAAGGGCATGGAAGATACTCCGTCTTTCCATCCCTTTTATTCCTGAAATCCGGGCTTCGGGAATCATCTCATCCACAACCACAGGATCTGCAATAAAAGCCGGGCAGTTTTCCACTCCATATCGGGCCGCCAGTTCTGCTGCCAGGGAAGCTCCCAGATTGCTGGCATGTATTCCGTAACGACAGGACACAAGATCTTCCAGCATGGTTTTATTGACTCTGTAAACTCCGCCGGCCAGTGGTTTCATCAATCCCCCTCTGCCGATTACTACATCAAGTTTTTCATTACCAATTTCATGGAGTAGTGATTTCAATGAGTCTTTCCTGAGATCAATCTGTCCGGATAATCCGCCGCAGGCTTTTATCTCCTCATCAGCATGAGGACAGTTAATCTCTTTCAGAAGTTCTTCTCCACGAAAGAGAGCTGCCTTGGTAGAGGTTGATCCTGGATTCACTGCCAGAATAAGAGGCGTCATGTAAGTTCCTCTTCGAAGTAGGTCAGTGCTTTTTCCATCATTTTAAGATTCACTGCTACCGCATCTTTCCGCTTAACACTTAAGGGAAGAATTTTCTTCAGGATTTCCGTATCTGCAAGGCCCTTATATTTGAGATAGATAGTGAGCATAATCACATTTGCTGTGGCCATAACTCCGCTCTCCTTTGCCATCTCTGAAGCCGGGATATAGAGGACATCCACATCCTCCCTTTTGACTTTATCACTGATCAGGGTGGAATTAACCATGATCAGGCCTCCCCTTTCAACATCTGGTTCGAAGGAGATGAGTGAGGGTGTGTTGAGGGCTATGAGTACATTGGGAACAGCTACTACAGGTGAGCCTATGGCCCTGCTTGAGAAAATCACACTGGCATTGGCTTTTCCACCTCTCATTTCAGGACCATAAGAGGGTAACCAGGTTGCCTGATAACCTCTGGCAATGGCATAATTTGCCAGAAGAACTCCCGCAGATAATACACCCTGGCCTCCGAAACCGGCAATCTTCACTCTCTGCTCAAGATCCGGGGCAGGATTCTTTCCTTCCGGAATGGCACCACCTGCAGAAAGAAGTTGTTTCATCTCTTTTTCTTCCATTTGAGGCAGGGTATCGTCATGGGGTGGGGGCAGTAGAGACTCATCTCTGAAGTTTTTCACAGGATAGATGGGCTCAAGCTGAGCCTGCATCCAGCTTCTTGCTTCTACGGGGTCCATCTTCCAGTTGATAGGGCAGGGGGAGAGAACCTCTACAAAACTGAATCCCTTCTTCTCTATTTGATTTTCCAGTGCCTTCTTAAAGACTTTACGTGCCTTGAGTACTTTTCCTGCTGTTGAGAGTGAGACTCTTTCGATATATACAGGAGCCTTTATGGCATTCATCAGTTCTGCCATACCGATGGGGTTTCCATCTCTGCCGGAGGAGCGTCCCAGGGGAGTTGTGAGGGTCTTCTGACCCTCCAGGGTGGTGGGTGCCATCTGTCCACCGGTCATTCCGTAGATGGCATTGTTGATAAAGAACACAGTCATATTCTCACCACGGTTAGCGGCATGGATTATCTCGGCAGTCCCTATGGCCGCAAGGTCTCCGTCTCCCTGGTAGGAAATGAGAATAGCATCCTTGTGAGTTCTTCTTATTCCAGTTCCTACAGCGGGTGCCCTGCCGTGGGCGCACTGGATATTTCCAGTATCCATATAGTAGTAGGCAAAGACTGAGCAGCCCACAGGGGATAGAAATATGGTTCTGTCCTGAATATCCAGTTCCACCAGGAGTTCCGCAATCAGTTTATGAGCAGTTCCATGACCGCATCCGGGACAGTAGTGAGTGACTTTTTGACCTGCGCCCTTTCTTTCAAAGGTATCGTAAAAGGCTTTCGGTTTCTCTTTAACAATCATTTTGATTCTCCTTCTGCCCATGATTCGATCTTCTCACTTATCTCCTGTACCGACGGGACGATCCCACCCAGCCAGCAGAGCCGTTCAGTGGGACATATGCCTCCGCAAAGCCGTTCTACATCAGCAGCCATCTGTCCGTTTGAGAGTTCCGCTGAAATTACCTTTGAAGCTGAGCCCGCCAGTTCTTTCAATCTCTCTTCAGGAAAGGGAAATAGGGTCTTAGGTCTCAGAAGCCCCGCTTTGATCCCCTTCTTTCTCAGTTCTTCAACAGCGCTGTGACAAATTCTGGAGCTGATACCGTAGGCCACAAGAAGGTATTCGGCGTCGTCACATTCAAGCTCATCCCAGAGACAGAACTCCCGGGATATCCGTTCGTACTTATCCTGTAGTTTCCAGTTGTGTTCACTCTGCAGCTGCGGGTCCATAAGGATGGAGGTCACCAGATTCTCCCGGCTCTCTTTATCTGCATACAACGCCCAGTCTTTTCTCTCTCCTTCAAGTAGTTTTTCAGGGATCTCAACAGCCTCCATCATCTGCCCTATATAGGCATCAGCAAGGATGATGACTGTAATTCTGTATTTATCAGCCAGTTCAAAAGCCTGATATGTAAAGTCGCACATCTCCTGAGCGGAGTGGGGAGCCATGACTATGCTTTTGTAGTTTCCATGTCCACCGCCCTTAACGGTGATATTGTAGTCACTCTGTTCGGGCCAGATATTACCCAGTCCGGGACCGGCGCGCTGCACATCTACAACTACACAGGGCAGTTCCGCCCCGGCAATATATGAGAGACCTTCGGCCATCAGAGACATTCCCGGTCCCGAGGAGGCTGTCATCACCCGGGCTCCTGCACCTGCTGCTCCATAGAGCATGTTGATAACAGCAACTTCCGATTCTGCCTGAAGAAAGTGGCGTCCCGACAGAGTGAAATATCTGGCCGCACCATGAGCTATCTCGCTGGCAGGGGTAATGGGATAACCGAAAAAATGAGTTGCTCCCCCCATAAGAGCTCCGTAGATAACCGCTTCATTTCCTTTGATAAGCTGTTTGACTTTTTCAGACATCGGGAGCATCTCCTTTGTAAACAGTTATGGCACCGGGTTCGGGGCATACATAAAAACAGATACCGCATGCGTTGCATTTTTCGGGAGTGGAGTGGGCATACTGATATCCCAGTCTGTTGATTGCCGATCCTATGGAGAGACAGTGATTGGGACATGAATTAACACAGACCCTGCATCCCTTGCACAGGTCTGCTTCGATTACAGAACGGTTCATTCCATGCCTCCAAAGAGATCTTCAGTTCCATGACCGAAGTAATTGATTCCGCTGATGGATTCAGAGAGTTCATGGGGGAGGGTATTCACATCCAGCAGATGTCCGGGACATCCCAGACTGTCACATACATAAACCCTGCCGCTGCTGGAAGGAAGATGCAGTACCAGCGCCGATTCGGATTCACATCCCTTAACACTGCATTTATTCTCCTCTTTCAGTGAAACATGGCAGTAGGGACAGAATCCTTCCAGATGGCTTCCTTCTCCGCATTCGGGAAGAAAACTGAACAGCTTGGCATGACTGCCCCAGAATGCATCTACAAAAACCAGCCCTTTCTGTCCACCTACTGTCAGTTCCAGTTTTATGGATGGTTCACCGTGAATACGGACACTGTCCACCATCAGATTATGCCCTTTGGGGCAGTAAACTGATTCAACGAGCAGAAATTCCTGCTCCATACGTCTTACGAGTCTCATTCCCCTGGGAACAATAAGCTTGAACTCATCGGGTATCTTGTTTGCCTTCAGTTCCATAATCCCTCCTGCTGCAGCCTGTTGTGAAAATAGGACAGGCTAGTATTAATCCTAGATCGCTAATGTTAAATTAGTCAAAACTAATATTTATAATTCGTCTGTTTAGGCTGTAAGGCGTTTAAAACACTGTTTCTATGATTTAAAATCATTATAAAAAACGAAAATATCGTTATAAATCATCTTAATGATTCTATAAAAGTATTTTGTTAGATTGAAAATGAGTTTTTCGTAAATATTGACTGAAGGTTTAAGATTAGAGAGGGTGAATGAAATTTGAAACAGTGAAAAAGGCCGATGCTGTAATCATGGTTATTCTGTTACTGCTTACGGGTCTGTCAGGAATGGCAGCTTCTACCTCTTAAGCCCTCGGGAACCTGTACTCTTTGTTAAAGAGCTGCAGAAAAGGCTTCGCTGAAGAACTCCTTAGCTGAGAATCACCCCTTCCCAGGGATTCAGCTCAATTTCTGTAAGTTGTTCTTTAAGCCGTCCAGTATGAGTGGAAAGGACAAGCTTCATAGGGGAGGGAAGTTTTATTTTCCGTTTACGACGTCCTATGTTCATGTAAATTTTCAGACTTTCACCATTCTCCTGCCTTTCAAAGGCAAGGATTTTTCCCTTTTCATCAAGAATAGTTAATTTCCCCTTTCTAAGAACCTTACTGCTGTTTCTAAATTTCAATAAAGTTTTATAAAAATTCAAAAGGGAGTCCGGGTCTTTACTCAGAGACATTACATTGATGGTGTCTTTGTCCTTTCCAACGGGCAGCCAGCTTCCGCTATCTGAGAATCCTGCATATTTGGAGCTATCCCATTGCTGGGGTGTTCGACAGCCGTCTCTGTTAAGGCTTCCATGGGTCAGTCTTTCAACAATATTAAAAAGGATATCAGGGAGGAAATTATATTCATGACAAACAGGGTCCAGAGCCTGACTTCGGGGGATGGTCGACTGTTTCATCCCTATTTCTTCTCCGTAGTAGCTGACAGGGATACCCCTTGCTGTATGTTGTAAAAGTGTCTGAAGTCTTATTTTCTTTTCATTATTCCTGAAAGTTGTCATGCGCCTCATGCTGTCATGATTTGCGTAGACATAACTTGGAATCCAGGGCTCAGGAAAATACTCTTCATATTTCCTGAGCATATTTTTGAGTTTTCCGGCTTTGAATGGGGTGTAGATGCTGTTGAAAAGGAAGGTTGCATGCAGTCCGTCAGGTCTTTTGTCACCTGTGAACTCTCTCAGATCTTTCAGAGATCCGAAGGTTTCCCCTATCAGGAAACGCTTGTCATATTCATCCATAACAGCCCTGAGTTCCTTTGTAAACTCTATTGTCTCTGGCAGATTCTCTACCATTTTAGTGGATCGGAACATCTTATCGCTGGTTTCCCCTGTTGGAATCAGCTGTGGTGAGAAGGGATTGTCTCTGAACTCCTCGTCTTCAAAGAGGGCTCCGATTATATCCAGTCTGAAACCGTCAACTCCTTTATCCAGCCAGAATCGGATGATATTAAACATGGTTTCTTTTACTTCAGGATTTCTATAGTTCAGATCCGGCTGAAATGGGAGAAATGCAGCCCAGTACCACTGATCAGTCTTCTTACTGTACTGCCAGCCGTTTCCTCTTACCTGTGAAAGCCAGTTGGTAGGGGCTTTTCCCGGTGCTCTGCCGTCTCTCCATACATACCAGTCTCTCTTGGGGTTGTCTCTGGAGGAGGCTGATTCTAAAAACCAGGGATGCTGATCACTTGTATGGTTCATAACCATATCCAGGACGATTTTCATACCCCTTTTGTGTACCTCAGCTATGAGACTGTCACAGTCTTCCATGCTGCCGTATTCCGGAGCAATTGATTTGTAGTCTGAAATATCATAGCCAAAATCTGCCTGAGGACTGCTGAAGAAGGGTGAAATCCAGATGGTTTCAAATCCGAGATCTTTTATATAATCCAGTCGGGAGATGATTCCCTGCAGATCACCTATTCCATCATGGTTACTGTCCTGAAAGGATCTTGGGTAAATCTGATATATACTTGTTTCTTTCCACCAGCAGTTTTCATTCTTCATCTGTTACATCCTCAACTATAGTTTAATGCAGTCTCAGTTTTATATAAAGGTTCTTCGTTCAAATCAATCAGCCCTGAGTAAGGGGGCAGTAAATGCTTAGAGGAATATATTAAATAATATATATATGATTCATACTCTGTTTATATCTTCTGTCTATGCTGTGATTATATCAGTTACGGAGGTTCGTTATGAACAGAAATTTATTATTAACTATTGGTTTAATCCTTGGGTCAGTACTGTATGCAGAGGATTTTGGATCTGCTGCAGCTAAAGAACAGATGAATTACGATCTTGAAGAGATGCTGCTTTATGCCCTTGAAGATGAACATATGGCATTGGCTGAGTATAACGCCCTTATGAAAGAATTTGATCTGGACCGTCCATATTCCAATATAGCCCGCTCAGAAGAGACACATATTTCCTACCTGGAAGATCTATATCATAATCATGATTTAAGAATTCCCGAAATTGATACTGATGAGCATCTTGTACTTCCCGCTTCTGAAAGGGAAGCCGCAGAAATTGCTGTTCAGGCGGAGATCAATAATATAAAGATGTATGAGATTTTTCTGAAGCAGGATCTCGCTGAAGATGTGGCGCAGGTATTTACACAGTTGAAGAGTGCATCTGAGAATCATCTTGAGGCCTTTAAAAGACAGTTGACCAGCTCAACAGACAGCGGCCAAAACCGGGGACGTGGAAAAAATAGAGCTTGAGAGTCAGGTTCGTCTTCTGTTAGTCAGTAAAATAACCGAACGCATTTCTTCAGGAGTTCTGGCTTTTGTCCACTGGGCATGAAATTCGGGGTCCTGAAGAATTTGCGCAATGGACATCAGGGCCTTGAGATGGAAATTCCGTTCATCCTTTGTCCCCACAAGGCAGAAGGCTGTATAGACGACATCTCCAGCCTCATTCCAGATTATTCCAAACTTATTCCTTACCAGTACGATATCAAAACTGTGCTCTCCCTCAATAACAATATGAGGAATCGCATGGGGAACTGCTACACCCGGGTAGATCAGTGTGGATGCCTGTTCTTCCCGAAGCTGCAGTTTTTCCTCCACCTTCTCTACTTCAATATTCCAGCGTTCACCCACAATAAGAGCTACTTCATGGAAAAATTCTTTCCTGCTTACAGTCCTGTCCATATCAAGGATAGGGGAGTTTGAGATAATCGTGTCGAAGCGGTCTTCCTTGATCTCGTCCCGCTCCCTTAATATATCCAGCAATTCAACTTCCAACCGTGTTTCATCTTCTACAATCTCTTTATTTGTCAGTCGCTCCAGCATATGGATAAAGGCCGATTTCTGTGAATCTTCACGGCGTACATAGATAAAGTACCACAGTACGGAGAGAGCGAAAAATGAGGCTGACAGAATCAGGGGCAGACGCCCCATCTGCGTAATGAGTCCGATGTAGGCAATAATTCCTGCAATCTGCAGATAAGGATAAAGGGGTGACTTAAAAGATGGTCTGTATGAGACAATTTTACTCTGTCTCATGAGAATTACAGATATATTTACCATGGTGAACATGAGAAGCATCATTGTCGATGCTACTTTTACCAGATCTTCAATATCAAGGAAAAGGATGCAGCTGATCATAAATCCTGAAGTTAAAAGAATGGATACCAGGGGTGTTTGGTATTTCCGACTTAGTTTTCCGAAGAATGGGGGTAGCATCTTATCTCTGGACATCGCCATGGGTATTCTTGAAGCAGCCATAAGACCGGCATTTGCTGTTGTGATAAAGGCAAGCATAGCAGATGATGAAAGCAGAATATATCCAGGGCGTCCCAGAAAGACTGCAGCAGCAGTTGAGAGAGGCGTGAGTGTTGCAGACATCTGTTCAGAATCCAGTATTCCTATGGTAACGAATATTGAAAGGAGGTAGAGAATGGTAACCACTATATAGGCTGAGAACATTCCTTTTGGAATGGATTTTTTGGGATCTTTAATCTCTTCGGCCACAGAGGCAACCTTTGTAAGACCTCCAAAGGATATAAAAATCATTCCGGTTACCAGTAATAGTTTATTCCCAGCCACCACTATAGAAGGTTGAAAATGTTTTAAATCCACATGGGGTATGCCCAGAATGACAAATCCCCCAAGAATAGTAAGAAGAAAAGCTACCATTATAAACTGAGCCCGGCCGCTCTCCTTTACACTCATAATGTTCAGGAATGTAAATATCAAAGTAAAACCCACGGCTATATATTTCACCATGTCTGGTGAATACACGGGAATCAGGGGTTCCAGGAAAACACCTATTCCCACCAGGGCAAAGGCGCTTTTTAAGGAAAGGGAAAACCAGGAGGCAAATCCTGAGAAACTTCCGAAAAGAGAACCAAAGCTTCTATCAATAAAAAAATAGGTCCCTCCTGACTTTGGCATTGCCGTAGCCAGTTCCGCTTTTGAAAACATAGAGGGGACTATAAAGAGAGACGCCAGAAGATATGCTGTGAGAATTGAAGGACCGGCTTTCAGGTATACAACGGCAGGCAGAACAAATATTCCAGAACTGATCATTGCCCCTGTTGCAATGGCAAAAACTTCTTTTGTTCCCAATGAGCGTTTAAGTTCATGACTGGAAGCGGATGAAGCTGACATAAATACTCCTTAGGTCAAAAGTATCTTTCGCTCTAATTATAGACTATTCTTTATCCGCTATCTCGGGGTAATGCTTTTTAAAACAGTCCGGACAGAGGCTGTGACTGAAGAGGATATCACTGTGATCCAAAAAATAGTTCTCCAGTTTGCTCCAATAACCTTTATCATCACGAATACTTTTACAGTGTGAGCAGATAGGGAGAAGACCCTGCAGGGCCTCTACATTTTCAAGCGCTTTTTCCAGTTCTCTTCTTTGTTTGTAGAGCTTCAGGAATACGCTGACTTTGCCTTTGAGAATACTCGGATTTAGTGGTTTCACCAGAAAGTCGACGGCTCCACTTTCAATACCTTTCACATGATAAAATTCATCTGAATATATGGCAGATACAAAAATAACAGGAAGTAATTCGGTACGTTTATTCAGTCTCATCAGTTTGACTGTCTCAAAGCCATCCATCTCCGGCATCTGGACATCAATCAGGGCCAGGGCAAAATCATGCTCAAGTGTGGCTTTCAAGGCATCATTTCCCGATTCTGTCCGTATAACTGTTACATCCATTTCATGGAGCAGCATTTCCAGAGCAAAGAGATTCTCCTCACGGTCATCAACGATCAGGATTTTTAATTCTTCACTTATCATTTGGCTTCATGATACAGCCATAAACGTATTAAGGAAAGAAGTTGCTCCATATTAATGGGTTTCGACAGATAATCATTAGCCCCCGATTCCAGGCATTTCTCCTGATCTTCCTTCATTGCTTTGGCTGTAACCGCAATTATGGGGAGCGATTTAAATTGCCCCATCGCCCTGATCCTTTTGCTTGCCTCAAGGCCATCCATGACGGGCATCATTATATCCATCAGGACAAGGTCAATATCCGGATTTTCTGCCAGAAGATCCAGAGCCTTCTGTCCATTTGCCGCTTTGAATACAGACATATGGTTGTCTTCAAGGATTTTCCCTATGGCAAAAATATTTCTCATGTCATCATCTACTAAAAGGATCTTCTTCCCTTCAAAATGGGCATCTTTATTATACAGACTATTGATGATTCTTTTATTCTGTTCGGGCATGTCCTTAACAATTTTGTGCAGGAACAGGGTTGTCTCATCCAGAAGTCGTTCTCTGGACTTTACCCCTTTAATAATGATCGAAGCAGCATGCTTTTCGAGCTCCTGCTTCTGTTCTTCTGTGATTTCCATTCCTGTATAAATTATTACAGGTGGAACTTTGATGATCTTTTTACTTTCCTCAAGCTTTTGCAGCAGCTCAAAACCTGTCATGTCCGGCAGACCAAGATCCAGGATGATACAGTCAAAAGCTTCATTCTCTATTCGTTCAATGGCATCCCTGCCGCTTTCGACCTCGACAATCTGAACCTCATCATCTTCAATTAGCTGTCTTATTCCGACCCTCATGGCTTCATTATCTTCAACAACAAGGAGTTTTTGCATGGATCTGTTGATAAGCTCCTCCATCTTATTGAAGGCCTGTTCAAGCATCTCCTTTTCAGCCGGTTTAGTCAGGAATCCGACTGCTCCCATTTTATACACATCAATAGACTCTTCCATGGCAGACATCATGTGTACGGGAATATGCCTTGTTTCCGTATTATTTTTCAACTCCTCCAATACTTCCCTGCCGTCTATGCCCGGAAGTTTTATATCCAGAATAATGCCCTGGGGCAGGAATTTCTCAGCAAACTCAAGGCCCTGCTCTCCACTGCCTGCATGGATGAATTTCATATTATGGGAATGGCAGAAATCCCTGAGTACTGCGGCGAAATCCGTATCATCTTCTATTACAAGGATTCTAGGATCATCGGCCTCCATATCTCCATGGTCATCTGCAATCCTGTGGGCATGTACTGCGGATTCTCTGGTTTTGACAGGTTTAGGGTTTCTCCGCTTTATTTCAGGATCTTCCTCCGGTTGGATAGGTATAAGCAATTCAAACGTAGATCCTTTTCCCACTTTGCTTTTAAGTCTTATTTCTCCCTTAATAAGCTTAATCATCTCTCTTACAATCGATAATCCCAGGCCCGTACCACCGTATTTACGGGATATCCCGCTGTCTACCTGCTGAAAGGCTTCAAATATATGCCGGTGCTTATCCTCCGGGATGCCTATTCCTGTATCTTTAACCTTAATGCTTATTCTCTCGTCAGTACCTGGAGCTCTGGAAATGGTACAGGAAACACGGCCTTTACTGGTAAATTTAACTGCATTGGATACGAGGTTTCTTAAAATTTGCTCCAGTCTCTGTTTATCTGATCTTATCGTCCGTGGCAGATCTTCATCCACATGTGTAGTCAGATGCAAATTCTTTTCATCGGTCAGTGCCTTGAAATTGGAGATAATGCCGTCTAGAAGTTCAGGTAATTCCACTTCTTCCCAATTGGCTGACATCTTCCCGGCTTCAATCTTGGAAAGGTCCAGAATCTCATTAATCAATTTTAGAAGATCATTCCCCCCTCTATAAATGATATCTGCCGACTGGGTCTGCCGGTCAGTAAGATTCTTCTCCCTATTATCCTTAAGATCCTGTGCCAGAATCAGCATACTGTTCAGAGGTGTTCTCAACTCATGAGACATATTGGCCAGAAATTCTGATTTATATCGGCTGGATATTTCAAGTTCTTTCGCCTTGATTTCCAGGTCCCTGCTGGCCTGCTCCAGTTCTACATTGCTGCTGACAATAACATTTTTCTGTTCTTCCAGACTTTTTGTCTTTTCTTCAAGCTCTTCATTGGTTGCCCGCAGTTCTTCCTGCTGGACCCTGAGTTCTTCTTCAGATTGCTGAAGACTTTTCGTTTTTTTCTCAAGTTCTCCATTGGATGCCCTCAGTTCCTCCTGTTGTTGGTTCAGAATCAGCGACTGTTCCTGTGTTTGGGTGAGGAGTTTTTCGGTCTGCACTCTGGCTTGAGCTGAAGACAGGGCAATGGCAATATTGTCGGCTACCGAACGGAGAAATGCGGTCTGTATTTCATTGAACGCTTTGAATGATCCGATTTCCAGTACTGTAATAACCTTTGTATCCAGTGCACAGGGCAGAAGGGCCAGCTGACGCGGTGCTGCCTGACCGGAGCCGGAGGCAATGACCATGTAATTTTCTGGTATCTCCTCAATAATTATCAGGTTGTTTTCAAGAGCAGCCTGCCCTACAAGACCCTCACCCGGCTTCCATGATGTCTTTGAATCCTTCCGGACAGTCAGAGCATGGGTTCCGGTCAGATGGTACTCTCCTTCTTCCAGTACGTAGATACACCCAACTTCACTCTCCAGGTAATTCGTCATGAAATGAATCATATCGGCAGTCATCTTTTCTATGGATTTCCTACCCTGCAGAGTTTCTATCAGCTTTGCCTGACCACTCTTGAGCCAGTTCTGATCTATCTGTTCCCGGCTCAGCTTTTTCAGTTTTGCCGTCATTTCATTCAGGCTGGTGGAGAGTTCATCTTTTTCTGATTTTGGGGTCAGGGTCATGGAGAAATCACTATCTGCAACTTTTTTAGAGACCTCTACAATTTCTTTTAAATTCTGCTGCATTTTTCTAAAAGAAGACGCCAGGTTACCGATTTCATCTTTCTGATTCAATGATATTTCACTTACAAGATCACCCATAGCTATCTTTTCAATGCCTGAAATTACTTCCTGCAGCGGTAGGGTTATACTGTTTGTCAGGATCATTCCAGCCAGAATACTGACGATGATAACAGTCAGCAGTAGAATAATCTGATAAATCATGGCCTGTCTTACCCGGAGTAAGGAATCTGAGTGAAAACTTTCAGCTTTATTTGATGCAAAATCTATAAGACCCTGAATATCAGTTTCCAGAAGCTCTATATGAGAAGCCCCTTCATTTTTTGTTATTTCTGCGGATTCTTTGTGTTTGCCGCTGCGACTGTAGTCAATGACCTTTGCCCGTATAACAGCCCAGTCCTCAAAGCTTGTTCGGGCGGCATATACCTTGTCTTTCTCTCCAAGGAATCTTTGTTCTACAACATCGAATTCTTTGAGGGTTTGGTTTTCTATCCTTTCTACATATATGCGGAGTGCTTCCAGATCTTCAACAGTTTCTGCATTCGCTATATCTTTCATCTTGCGGTGAATATCATAGATATTAACTTTAATTCTCAACACTGCATTACTTACTGTGAACGGGTGATTGTATATATCCTCAACATTTGTCCCAAGGCGAACAGCATTGCCAAGTGATATTCCTCCAAGCATTATAACCAGAAGTCCTACTATTAAAAAACCGGCAACAAGTCTATTTCTAATCTTAAGGTCCTGTATCCGCATTTCATGATTCTCCAGTTCTGTTTCAGATCTTTCCGTCGGTAATAATTATACACATTCAGCTGTTGCCTTTCCTGATTACTACAGAAAAGTGATCTTTCCAGAATTGATTTCTTATGTTAATTCTTATGAATATTGGATGATCGGGGAACGGAGAATACTTCTGGGTCTTATTCAGAGAGTATTAAATATCTGAGATGTTGATGGACTTCAAGGTGAAGCCGGTGGAATCGGCAACAAAATCATAAAATATCTGTTGACCTTATTATTACTTAAACCATATAAATAATATAATCTATGAACTACAAACCACTATTTAAGAGATACTTTAATCCTGATGATTTTTATATTACTCGAATTCATAAGAAGATCTATCATCATCACAGATGGAAAGCTATTTTAGCAAGCCTGGGTATATTTATCTTTATTGTCTTACTGTTTTCAGATTATCTTAAAATTTCCTGCAATTATTTTGTTTTATTACCTCTTATGGCATCGGCTTTTGCTTATGGTTTGCCAGGAGGTTTAACAGCTGGAATTCTGTCTTTACCATTCAATCTGCTTCTATTCTTTTTGATAGGTCATAATGAATATGCCCCTGATAGTATATTCATTTCCTTTTTCTCCGGTACTTCTGTGGGTTTCGTTATGGGGTATTTAAGCGACTACTTCCGTATATTGAACGATGAAGTAGACAGGAGGGTCGAAACAGAAACTCGTTTGAGGGAAAGTCTTTCTGAAAAAGACCTTTTACTGAGTGAGATCAATCATAGAGTCAGGAATAATCTTGGAATTATCAGCAGTCTTATTCAACTGCAGGCAAATAGAGTAGATAATTCGTTATTTTCAGATGAGTTTGAGAAACTCAGGCAGAGAGTTTTATCCATATCACTTGTCCATGAGCAGCTGTTTATGGAAAATCAACCTCTTGTTCTGGATATCAGAAACTATCTGGAATCTCTAGTTTCTAATATACTGAACACCACTGATGAGTACGATATTGAGCTTGTTTTCAATAAACCTTCATCTAAGATGATTTTAAGTTGTGATAAAGTATTGCATTTGGGACTGCTTGTACAGGAAATTGTGATGAACAGTATAAAACACGCCTTTTCTATTTCAGGTAAAGGCATCCTGAGTCTGAACTTAAAAGAAGAAGATGAATATTTTTCAGTTGCAATCCATGACAATGGAAAAGGTTTTGATCCCGATAAAGTTGTTCATGGTTTAGGTTCTCGTTTAATTGAATCTCTTTCTTTAAGCCTTGATAGTCATTATAGTTGGGATTGTAATGAGGGATGTCATTTTATTATAAGATTTCCTCATGACTATACAGAATCCTGATCTATTCTGATTTGAATGATTCCCTGAAAGTATTATACTGTTTTGTAGTGAAAAACTTTAAATCAGAATGCCCGTTGTGTCTAAATAGAGCATGCCCCATCCCTTTTTAATGTACTTTAGAGTGGTTAATTTAAATTCATTCTTCTTGCTGTATATTTTTAGTCCCAACCTTATTTCCTCACTGATACTCTCATGAATCATCTCTTTTTCTATGTCCTTTATGTCTTCGGGATTCCGGCTTTTAATTAACCTGAAGAGCCGGTTATGGTAAGGGGTTCTGGTCATTCCCAGCATATGAACCCTTTTTGAGAGAATCAAAGGCTTTTCCCGGTAGGAAAGGAATTCAGAAGGAAAAGGTTTATCAGTTCCGTTGAGTATATCTACCGGTCCGAGGGTCGGGTTGATTCTTGAGAACAGCTCTCTCAGTTTATAGGGAGTCGGCCACTTTTGGGATGTAGTATTCTGTAATGTGTCCAATGCGATTGGAAGTCCTGAAAACAATTTAGATCCCGTAGAAATTTGAGGTGTTCCTTCTTGTACCATATTCAGGCACATTCCTTTATCTCCCCAGGGCAGCATTGAAATGAAAGTGTTCAGATTATGTGTACGGGCGGTACCCCTCAAGAGCTGAGCTTTTTCTGATTGCCATAATAGCAAAGGGTTTTCTGCTATCGTTTTTCTATCCCGAATAAATCCATCGCCACAGCAGAATAATTGAGTTTTTTGGGGAAGGACTGAGGCAATCTGATCCCATATCTGTGAAAGAGGGCGTTTGAGAATTGTATTGATCAGCAGTTTGTTTTCTTTGGTCAGATAAGGTTGGTAATCTTCAATTTCAGGTGTGTTGTATTGAAAGACTGAAGGTCTTTTCTGTTCGAGGTATAGGGCTAACTCTTCTTCTAATCGTGGTTTCAAAGGGGAGTAGCAGGCATTTATGGCTACTTCCCTGATCCCTTTTTTCAAAAAGCTGTCCAGTATCTTCTCAGTTTCTCCGTATTTGTTTTCCTTTAAATACGCTAATGTCAAATGACATCCGGAAGAACCGACTCTATTCATAAACTGCATTGGAACTGATGGATCATCACTGATCTGCAGATAGGCAATTTCTCTATTGGTATCAGTTATAAGATGGGAGAATAATCCCTGAATTTCTTTTAAAATGATAAGAGCTTCAATATTAATTTCATCCAGTTCATATTCCTGAAGAAACTGTTTTATTGAATCAGGGATGGATTGCTGCTGATCATCTATCCCATAATCACCAGAGAAGAACAGAAACCCTTCAGCCCCGAAACCAATCTGGATGTTCTCATCCTTAAGAATCAGATACAAGTATCCCCTAGAAGTAATATGACTCATATAGGCGCTCCAGAGGGATGTATTCATTGTTATAGCCGAAGCATTTTGGCCCGATCAGATCAAGCATTGACTGGCTCTTTAAACGTACCGGAGCAGGGATACTGAGTACGGCGACTTTCATTCCTCTGTTAATTTCATGTTGGGATATGATCCGGAGTGTATTAATATCTATAAGACATATAAGGTCTGGAACCATTGCGGCAACATTCTTATCTCTTAATCCGATAAGGTATTCGTTTTGAACTAAGATAGAAAATCGGGAGTTTTTATAGTTTCCCACTCCTTCAATGCTCATTTCCTGCCAGTGGTTTTCTGTTCTGACCGGTCTGTCTTTAACTGTGCCGATAAATAGTTCGACAATGCTTCCATATTGGGAGTTTTTGGATACATCCATCATTTTCTCCAGCAGTTCGCCATAGGATTTTGTATTAAGGAAGCAGCACCCGATCCGGTACAGGAAGGTGATTGTCCCGGGGATCAGACATTTTTTGAGGGTCTCTTCAATTGCCTTGAACCCGGCAAAATAGGCAACCCCAGCTTCTTCACTGACAATTTCCCGGGACTTTACTTCAAACAGGAGGTTATCCAGGTCATCGAAAGTAAAATAATCACCCTTGGGCGTCATTAAGGAGAGGGGGGTCATTTGAATACCTGCTGACTGGGCTGTTGTCATTTGAAATTCGGGGAATGCTCTGGCCATACAATCTCCGTCAATAAGAGGAGTTTTCCTGATGGATGCCAGCAGGAGTGGGTAGAGGACATTAATACTGGCTGCTTCTATCGTAAATAGGCCATCAATCCTGCACTGGTTTTCGTCGGCAAATCTTTCAAGAACCCGAATCCCTTCGTTTCCAGTGGAATTATGGGCTTCCATCATACTGCCCATAATTCCGACTGTTGCATATTCATGCCCCTTTTCAAGTTCATTGATATCCAGAAGTGGTACCTTGGATTCTCTCAGTCTGTCTGTAAGGAGTTGAATCAGAATTTCCAATTGTTCACCTCCACCGCAGCTGGTAAGAAGAGAGCCGTAATAGAGAGGTCTAACCCAGGTTTCATCGATTATCTGCATTACAGATCCTCCTCTGCCAGTTTTCGGTAAAGTGTAGCCAGGCTTATGCCTAAGTACTCCGCCATAGCTTTTTTCCCTTTAGTTGTATTTCCGTATTTTTGAAGAAGAGTGACAAGCTCTTCATAGGAGATGCGGTTCTTCCTTCGTTTCCGCTTACTATGTTCATGAGGCATTTTAATTTGAGGATGAAACAGAATTGTGGGGGGCAGATCCTCGTTATCAATCAGCTCACCCGGAGTTATGGTCATGCAGTATTGAATGGCATTTTCCAGTTCTCTGATATTACCCGGCCAATTATAGTTTTTAAGTGATTCCATCGCCTGATGGGAGAGGTATTTAAACGAACCTGTTGAAATAGCATATTTGCGGATGAAGTAGTGGGCCAGCTTTTCTACTTCTTCCTTATGGTCTTTCAAGGCCGGAAGGACTAGGGGAATAACATTAAGTCTGTAATAGAGATCGCTTCTGAAAAGGCTGTTTTCGATATACTGCTCCAGGTTCTTATGAGTAGCACTGATAAAGCGGACATCGGCCCTGATGGTCCGGTGACCTCCCAGAGGTTCAAACTCCCTGGTTTGGATTACTCTAAGCAGTTTTGCCTGAAGTGCAGGAGTCATATCACCTATTTCATCCAGAAAAACAGTCCCACCATGGGCCATTTCCAGTTTTCCTTTCCTTCCTCCTGAATCTGCTCCGGTGAATGCTCCTTTTTCATATCCGAAAAGTTCACTTTCCAGAAGTGGCTCAGGGATTGCAGCACAATTGATAGCAATGAATGGATATTCTTTTCGGAGTGAAACATTATGGATTGCTTTGGCAAATTGCTCCTTTCCCGTTCCGCTTTCACCTCTAATCAATATGGATGAATCAGTAACCGCGGCTCTTCTGGCAATGTTGATACAGTGTTTCAGCTGAGGGCTGTCCCCGATGATTTTTTGAAATCCAGATGTTTTTCTTATGGTGGTATCAATACCAACCGTGGTTTCTCCTGAGAAAGGGTTGGCCAATATTAGACGACCAATAAAGGTTTTTCCGCTGTAGTAGTTATATAGGCGGATTTTTAGAGGTGATGTACCGCCCAGGAGTATTGTGTAACTTTCGGATGTTTCAATATTGTTATCACCTGATTCGGCGCAGTAATTAAAAAATCTTTCGGATAAACGCCATTTTCGGGCCATAGGATTCTCATATAAAAGGGAGTCCTCTTTCCGGAGAAGTACAATCCCTTTCTCGCTTTCATCTGCAATTACTTCAAGGACCTGTCTCAAGTAATGGTTTCTTTCATTGTCAGTTCTGATCTCTTCCTGATCTGTGATTATACGGCTGCAGAAAACCAGATGAGCCATCTTTCCGGCTGTCATTTCAGAGACAACTTCTGGATCAGAAAAATCCCAGGATACTGTGTAATCGGATCCAGTCAAAACGGGAGGAATCGTCATAACTCCTGAATCATAGTACCTTTGAATCGATGTACAGGCTCTCTCTTCAGGAGAAGCCTTTTGAATGTTAATACTGCTTCTAAAAAATCGTTCCAGAGAGAATTGTGCGTCCTGATCCATGAAATCATCGTATATCAATAGTTCGAAATTCTCAATTAGATTGATTCGTAAGAATGAGAAAAATGAGAAATATGAGAAAAATATGTGTAAAACCCTGTTTTTGGGGATTAAAAAGATTGGCATGCTATTTGTACTAGGGCTCTGTATAAGAAACTTTGTGAGGTATATATGTCTAAACAGGAAAAAGAAGGATTTGTTGAGCAGCACGCTCTTGATCAGATTCCAATGAACCAGAGAAAAAACTGGTTGAGTATTGCTCTTATCTGGGCAGGAGCCATGATCAGCGTTACATCATTGATGGTTGGAGGAGCTCTTGTTTCCGGGTTGACTCTGGGTAAGGCCATAGGAGCCGGTGTTGTCGGTTATCTTATCATCATGGCCTTTATGGTTTTTCAGGGAATGCAGGGAGCGGATCTGGGGCGGCCAACAGTTGTCAATGCTGAATCCTCTTTTGGTAAACAGGGAGCTGGTTTAGTCATTTCATTTGTTCTTGGTGTCTCAGTTATGGGTTGGTTTGCTGTACAGACTTCTGTAGCGGGAGCCGCTTTTTCCGGTTTTATTGCAGAGATGGGCGGGTCCTTTCCTCTATGGCTCTCCTCTCTAATCTGGGGAACCGTAATGCTGGTTACAGCGATTGTGGGAATAAAGGCTCTGGCCTACCTGAATTATATTGCTGTTCCTGCACTTATTATACTGGCTGTTGTTGGAACCAGTGTGGCTTTTAAACAGTTTGGTGTTGAAGGTTTGTCTGTTGTGCAGCCTGCAAATCCCTTTCCATTTTTTAATGGGGTAGCCATTGCAGTCGGCGGTTTTGCTGTAGGTGGAGTCATCGCTGCCGACTACTCACGTTATGCTAAAGACCGAAAAGGCTCAATGCTATCTTCCATGGTTGGTGTACTGCCTCTCGGGATAATCCTTATCGCTTCAGGAGCAGTTATGGCCGTTGTAGCCGGCACCTATGATATTACTGAGGTTATCTCCTCCCTGGGATTTCCTGTATTGGGTTTTATTATCCTGATTCTTGCAACCTGGACAACAAATGCAGTCAATGCTTATTCCGGCGGTCTGGCTATTACCAGTATGTTCAAACTGGACAGTAGTAAGCGTGCCATTGCTACAGCCGTTGCCGGCGGTATCGGAACTATCCTTGCGGTCCTCGGGTTTATCACTCATTTTATCTCCTTTCTGACAGTTCTTACTGCAGGTATCACTCCTATTGCGGGTGTAATGATTGCAGATTACTGGATAAGAAATAAGGGAAAAGCAGAGAACTGGGCTCCCACAGAAGGCATTAACTGGGTTGGTATTATTGCCTGGCTGTTGGGAACCTTTACAGGTCTCTTCCTGAAATGGGGCAGCAGTGCGATCAATGCAATTGTAGTCTCTGCTGTTTGTTTTCTCGTTCTCTCTC
Source organism: Oceanispirochaeta sp. M1 (assembly GCF_003346715.1). Lineage (NCBI taxonomy): Bacteria > Pseudomonadati > Spirochaetota > Spirochaetia > Spirochaetales > Spirochaetaceae > Oceanispirochaeta > Oceanispirochaeta sp. M1. The sequence continues at coordinate 107,141 of NZ_QQPQ01000016.1, read as the reverse complement.
TTGTAACTGATAAAAAAGGAAAACTGGCTGATGCGAATTCTTAATGAAAAAGCGATTGAACATATGGCCCTCGGGGCTTCTCTTCTAGGTACCGGAGGGGGAGGAGATCCCCATATAGGGAAATTGATGGCATTAGATGCGGTGCGTAAGTACGGACCGGTTACCCTTTTATCAGCAGACGAGCTGCCTGATGATGCTTTGATCGTACCCTCTGCCATGATGGGTGCTCCCGTTGTAATTATTGAAAAGCTCCCTAATGGACAGGAATTTATTCATGCATTCAAGGGGCTGGAAGGAGTGCTTGGGAAAAAGGTCTATGCCACCATCCCCATTGAAGCGGGAGGCGTGAACTCCATGATTCCCATTGCTGTTGCAGCCCAGTTGGGAATCCCCCTGGTAGATGCTGATGGTATGGGAAGAGCTTTTCCTGAGCTGCAGATGGTTACTTATCATCTGGATGATATTCCTGCCAGTCCCATGGTCATAGCCGATGAGAAGGGTAATACGGTTATTCTCAATACCATTACAAATAAATGGGCCGAAGATTTGGCTCGAGTTTTAACCGTGTCCATGGGGGCATCTGTTATGATCAGCATTTATCCCATGACCGGACGTCAGGTAAAAGAATCAGCCATTTTGAACATCATGAGTTTCTCTGAGGATATCGGCCGCATTATTATGGAAGGACGTGAAAAAAATGTCCTGCCTTTAGAGGAAATCCTTGAAACAACTAAGGGTCATGCTTTATTTAAGGGAAAGATCACTGATGTAGAACGAAAGCTGGAAGGCGGATTTAACCGTGGGCTTTGTAAACTCAGCGGAGTAGATGATTACAAAGACATGTCCATGGATATTGATTTCCAGAATGAAAATCTGGTTGCCGCCAGAGACGGTCATATCGTTGCTACAGTTCCCGATCTTATCTGCATTGTGGATCTTGATACCATGGTTCCCATCACAACGGAATCTCTGAAATATGGTCAGAGAGTTCTTGTTCTCGGAATCCCCTGTGATTCTAAATGGCGTAGTCCCAAAGGGCTGGAAACGGTTGGACCACGATACTTCGGATACGATCTTGACTATGTGGAGATTGAGAAATTAGCCGAAACGAAGGAGCCTCTCCCATGAGCTATAAACTTGGAATTGATGTTGGCGGTACCAACACGGATGCCGTATTGATCGATGATCAGAACCGCATCCTCTCTCAGATAAAAACTCCTACAAGCGAAGATGTGATGACAGGGATAAACAAGGCAGTGGTTTCCGTACTGGATCAGGTCGATATCCGGAGAGATGAGATCGGACATGCCATGCTCGGAACAACTCATTCGACCAATGCAATCGTTACCAGAAAAAACTTGCTTAAAACCGGCGTTATCAGGATCGGAAAGCCTGCCACAATGTGTATTGAGCCTATGATTGACTGGCCCGTAGAACTCCTTGAGGCTGCCAGCTGCGGTACTTACATGATCACAGGAGGTCATGAATTCGACGGAAGAGAGATTTTTCCCCTGGATGAAGAAGAGATCCGTCAGGCCTGTGCCGACATGAAGGGTAAGGCGGAGGCTGTGGCCATCACAAGTGTATTCTCTCCTGTGTCTTCAGCACATGAAGATAGGGCGCTTGCAATTGTGAAAGAGACTCTGGGTGATATTCCTGTGACTGTTTCAAACGAGATTGCCTCAATCGGTATTCTGGAAAGAGAAAATGCCACAATCCTGAATGCATCTCTTAATAAAGTGGCCAGGGTCATGGCAGAAGGTTTTCAAAAAGCTTTGAAAGAAGCAGCTGTTACGGATGCTGCTGTTTATATCTGTCAGAATGACGGAACCCTGATGAATATTGATTATGCAGTGGAGTATCCAATCCTGACCATAGCCTGCGGACCTACAAACAGTATCCGTGGTGCTTCATTCCTCAGTGGGAAAGAGGATGCTATCGTTCTGGATGTCGGCGGGACGACAAGCGATATCGGTGTGATTAAGGGCGGATTTCCCAGGGAGTCCTCTCTGGCTGTCGAAATAGGCGGTGCCAGAACAAACTTCCGGATGCCCGACCTGAATTCAATCGGTCTGGGTGGTGGTACTATAATCCATCAGACAGAAAATGATTTTACCATCGGCCCTGAAAGCGTGGGGTACCAAATTACTGATAAATCATTGGTTTTTGGCGGCAAGATCTTAACCGCAACGGATATTATCGTTCGTTTAGGCATGGCGGAGATTGGAGATTCCTCTCTTGTGGCATCCATTGATAAGGAGTTTGCTCAGGCTGTTTTTGATAGAATGATGGAGACCGTCAGTAACGGAATTGATCGGATGAAACTATCGAAAGATCCTGTCCCTGTCGTACTAGTCGGAGGAGGCAGTGTTCTGATCGGTGATAAGATTGATGGAGTCACAGAGTTGATCCGGCCTGAAAGCTTCGGTGTTGCCAATGCTCTGGGTGCTGCTATTTCTCAGGTGAGCGGTCAGATTGAACGGGTTTATTCTCTTGATCAGATTCCACGGGATGAAGCCATGGAGGATGCCAAAAAAATCGCAACCGAAGAAGCTGTTAAAGCCGGTGCTGATGAATCTACTATTTCTATTGTAGAGGTGGATGATGTCCCTCTTGCCTATCTCCCCGGGAATGCAACCAGGATAAGGGTTAAGGCCGTAGGGTTTCTTAAGCAGTAAATTGTATCAATTAAAAATAAAGCCCGGTACCTGTGTTCCGGGCTTTTTTCATTCAAATATTATGAATTAACAGGATAGGCATCTGGAGTGCCAAGGCAAGCTATAAATTAAAGGCTGTCACATCCATTTTCAAGTCAGAACTATCTATGATTAGGTATCAATATTTTTTGAAATTAATAATGAGATGTTATACAGTTAAATATTATGAGAAACACCAGTTGAATTATGTTCCCTCGAGTAAAAATATTTCTGATACATTCACTCTAATTCCTTTGTAATTTTCTATACGTAGAAGGAGTGTGACCTACTGCTTTTCTGAACACTGTTGAAAAATAATTGGAATCATTAAATCCTACATCATAAGCTATATCAGTAATTGGATCATCTGTTGTGGATAAAAGCACCTTCGCTCTGGTCATCCTCATCTTACAGATATAATCATTCAGAGAGAGACCAGTTTCTTTTTTAAAAACATTGATAAGATAACTCTGGCTCATATTTACAGCCATAGCAATTTCTTTGCCTGATAGATTTTCATTCAGATGATCTTCAATATACTTCTTTGTATTGATAAGAGTCGCGCTCAGTTTGTTCTTTTGGACCTTGGCCACGGCATTGACAGTTTCTTCCATAATCCTGATCAGGGCAATTCTGAGGGAATCCTGTTCCTCAATTTGAAGAAGTTCTCTGAAAAAATCATTACTTTTTTCTGCCATATTATATCCGGGGATTCCTAAGGTCATCACATCCTGAGAGATCGCACTGACAAGATGCATAGCTCTCATTTTTAAATTGTCCAGATCCCCACGAGCTGCTTTTACTATCCAAGCATAGTATAAATGGAATTGATTGAAGCTGATTTTAATATTCCCTGTTTTAACCGCGATCGAGAGATCGCTCAGATCATAAACTACCCGCTTTTCACCATTACTGATATCTTCAACATCATTGATATGGATAATTTGGGATTTATTGTAAAAGGATGAATAAGCCTGGGCGGTTATAGCATCATGATATGAATCACTAAGATCATTCATATCCAGACCCGTCCTTCCAATACCAAAACTGGTGGTTAAATTTTTTTCAGTACTGAATTTGTTTAAAATTTTCTCACAGAATTCCAGAGATGCTTCATTCTTCTGGCTCAGGTAAAGACAGATTCCCAGTTTGTATCGGCCTATAGGAATCAGGAAAGAACAACCTTCCCCCGAAGTTTCGGCCAGAAGAGGTTCAATATCTCTGATAATCCTGTCAATTATATCTAATTGATCCAGCCCGTTAATATGTCCCTTATACTCCATAACAATAAAAGTATTGATACGGGTATTGAGCTCCAATATATGAAAGAGCTCAACAAGTTCTTCCTGTCTTCCTGGTTGAAATCGGATCAGATTGGTTAACTCCTCTTTCACATAGGGAAGGGTTCGGTTCACTTTCAGCTGTATTTCTCTAATGTCTATTATAATACCGTAGCCGGCAATCAAGGTACTGAAAAGAGAGGCCATATAATAGATCCACCAAGACTTCAGCAAGACTCCCAGGATAATACTCCCCCCCAGAATACAGCTTCCCAGACCAAAGAAAACGAATTTCCTCTCTGTTTTCGTCTCTTTTCTTTTTTTAAAAATATGCAAATTGAAAAGGTTGAAACTGCTTGCACTTATCATAAGTCCACTGACAATATATGTCATGATTGTCACCTCCCTACTGTAAAAGGGAGGGAAACGTTCTGGAAGATATGGTTCATAGGCCGGGAGCCCTATTGAAAAATAGGCAATTCTGGATCCCTTAACACCAAGAAAATTAAATAAAATATAAATCAAACCGAGAGTAAGAGAGAAAATCCAGATACTGTAGAGTACCTTTTTTTTAATGGGGAATTTGAAATTCAGGTTTGCAATTGTCAGTGCAGGAGTAGCCAGACCAAGAAACAGAAGTGAACGAAAACTATTGATGATAACAGGAATGGGATGAGGCCCCATATAAAGCTGAACAGGCCGCAGCATCACGAATAATCCAAATGAGAGCAGGTATACAACAAAATAACGACTGGCTGTCGTTGTTAATGAGTGTGTAAAAATAAAGTATGCTGCAAAAATGGAAAGAGTCAGGCCGGAAAATGCCGGAGCTACAACATTTCCCAGGATATAAATCAGGATCATTGTCACCTCATTCTATAATCAGGGCTGCTGAAACAACCCTGACTCTATGTTAACATGCAAATAATAACGGAGCTTATATTATTTCTGACTGATGCTCATGATACTGGCATATGCCTCAAATTGATCCTCGGGAGTTTCGCAGTAAGTTGCCACAATGCACTTGAGCCCGGTTCTCCATAGCTTGTTAAAGTTATGGGAAACAATTTCAGAATTGCCAACTATCCTTGTATGAAGGATGATCCCTGTATCTGCGAAATCCCTTCCCAATTGTGTCGGATCATTCGGGGATGGATCTGTCTGATTTCCCACGGCCCCATCAGCCATGAGCAGAGAGGGAATAGACTGTATCAGCGAAGACCTTTCTGTCCAGTTTCCACAGGAATGGAATACGGGACCTGCAAATTGTTCTGATACCTTTACCATTGAGTCTATGGCAAATGATTTATAATCCTCATCACTGAACATCAGGAAATTATCATCACTGAATCCCAATCCGGAAAAATTCCGTGCTGATGCAAAACCATGTCCTGGTTTTACCAGGGCATCTCCGATGAGGTCTAATTGTTTTTGAATAAAGTCCTTTTCCATCTCCGCGATGACAATCATAAGTTCTTTCAAGTCATCAGGATTATCATAAATTTCATACATAAAGGCTGTCGAATCCATCAGGTAGGAAGAGGCAATATTCAGAGGAGATTGTGTATCTGTCAGACTCATAGGGATTTTCCCTTTTGTCTGATCCAGAAAATACTCAATCATTTCCAGTACATGTTTCCCTTCCCGGCTTTCTGCCACAGAACAGAGCCTGTGACTCAATGCTTCTTTTGCTGTTTTAAACTGACCATCCACAGCAGGTGCCTGATCATCTTTCCATATATAGGGAACTCCGAAAGCACTGGAAATGACACCAATTCCATACCAGGGTTCCAGAAAATTCGGAATATCTGTTTTAAAGGACATACTCGTCTGCAGTGCTGATAATTGCAGTTCCAGGGATCGTTTTTTATCTGAGCAAGCCCAGGAATAGACTTCAGGGACCCTGAATCTTCTGTATACGGCGACTCCTTCTTCCTTCAAAGTGAATTCCCGGCACTTTTCAAGCAGCATAGATTCATAGTCCTGGTATTTTTGTATATCAAAATCCCTTACAGAGAGTCGTTTGATTTTTGTTCCCTGTGAATCGGCCTTAGATGTATCAAAGCTGTCTTTCATGAGTCTCCCAGCTCCTTCGCAATTTCAAGAAAGAGATCCACCTGTCTGTCGGGAACAGAAGAATCAATTCCCACACAGGAGATGGATGTCTCAGATCCCTTTCCACCAGCCTGCCGGTACATATCCCGCAGCTCCTCCTTTAATTCTTTTGCCTCCACTTTAGCCAGACGAACAGGTGAATAGCGGAGATTCAGCCAGCAATCAGGAAGAAATTTCCTGACAGTCTCTATATCAGATCCTGCCCCGACTTCGGCAAAGCTCAGTTCAGGTACAGCGGCATAGCCCCCTACAACATGTTCCATAGACTGTCCACAGTGATGTATTCCATATGGTTGGAACATCCCGGACAGTCTTATATCATATTCCTGAAGGAAGTCTCTATAGTTTTCTAAAGAAACCATTTCCACTGAACAGTTGGAATGAACATAGAGTCCAGTCATATCCAGAGAGTTGGTTATGGCTGTAACACCTCCGGATAAAGAATAGGAAACATCGCTCAGTCTCTTACCGCTGGAGGCTAAGAGTTCAAAACATTGATTCAGAAGTCTTTCTGCAAGATTCTTATCCTGGTACATATCAATAAAAATTGATTCTCCCCTCAGATCAAGAGCCAGATTTAATACTCCCTGCAGATTCAGGGCCGAATGGACCTGTCCATACTCCTTCAGAAGCCAGCTTATCTGCTCCTCCACTTTTTGCCATAGAGGAGACTCCTTGATGTTCGGCGCTATGAAGCCGGCGGCCTCATCGTCAGTCAGTCCGGCACTAAGAACTTCAGGCGGTATGTTTTCCCCAAAGCGTACCTCACATCCCAGGAGTTGGGAAAAGAGGTAACCGCTGGCTATCAGATCACTTCCCAGCAGGGGTCTTGGTGATGGTGTTTCTTCCCCGATGCCCCATTTTCCGAATTTCTCAAAGAAAAATTTCCTCATCCTCAGATCCGATTCAATCCGGTATCGGGGATTATCGAAAAACTCTTCTGAAAAACTGATTCCCAGTTTTTCATTCCACCAGGATGGGTGAAAAGTCACATCAAATTTCATTTTATTCTCCTTCATTATTCTCTCTCCTCAGGGCATCAGCAGATTTGGCAGACCCATGACAACGATGGGTACATAGGTCACAACCATCAGTGTGAGAAGCATAACGATGAAAAAGGGCAGCATCGATTTCGCAACTTTTTCTATGGGTATCCCCGCTATGGCGCTTCCAATGAAGAGTGTGCTTCCAACAGGGGGAGTAATCAAACCGATTCCCAGATTTAGAATCATTATGACACCGAAATGCACGGGATCTATCCCTAATTGGACCGCCACAGGAGCCAGAATCGGTGCCAGAATCAGGATTAACGAAGCCATATCCATAATCATTCCCAGTACAAGCATAAGCAGGTTTATCAGCAGGAGAATGATATATTTGTTATCAGATAAGGACAAAAGTCCGTTGGCAACCATGGTGGGAATCTGAAGATAGGCTACGACATAGCCGAATGCTTTGGCACAGGCTACCAGGATCATAACGATAGAAAGGGTTTTGAGGGCTCTGGTCATGATTTGATAGAAAGACTTGAACGATATCTCTCTATAGATAAAAAAAGTCACAATAAAGGCCCAGACAACGGCAATGGCTGCAGATTCGGTAGCCGTAAAAATCCCACCTATCACACCCACAACAACAATTAATACAGTAATCAGGCCCCAGATGGCATCCTTAGCGGCCAATATCATCTCTTTTATATCAAAACGGTGATCCTTAGGGTAATTCTTTTTCACAGAGATAATGTAGGAGTAAATCATCAGAGCGATACCAAGAAAGATTCCGGGAATCATACCTCCCAGAAAAAGTTTTCCGATAGAGACCGAACCGACGGCCAATGCATAAAGGACCATATTGTGACTCGGTGGTATAAGAATCCCCTGAACGGAGCTTGCCATGGTGACAGCGGTTGCAAAATCTGTGTCATACCCCTCTTTTTCCATCATAGGAATCATTATTGTCCCGATGGAGGCTGTATCGGCTGCAGAAGAACCGGAGATACCTCCGAAAAACATGCTGGATACAATATTCACATGAGCCAGACCTCCCCGTATCCAACCTACAAGACTTCGGGAAAGACGAATCAGTCGTGTAGAAATTCCACCGGAACCCATGATTTCTCCGGCTACCATAAAAAATGGAGCTGCCAGAAGGGCGTAACTGTCAATTCCTTTCAGCATATTCTGAGCCACTATTTTCAGAGGCAGTCCCAGATAAAAGGTTGTGATGATGGCAGCAATCAAAACGGAGTAGGCAATCTGTAGACCGGTGAAAGTCAGTACCATAAAGGAGAGAACCAGCATGAGAGTCGCAATGATCTTCTGGTTGTCCGAATACATCATATCGGTATTCTCTTTCCATCCCAAATAATAGAGTACAATCAGAGTCAGAGCAAAAAGGACTGTTCCTATTCTGTAGGCTCTTCTTTTCTTTATATGTATAAATGGCTTTAAGGCTTCCGTGGTCATATTCTGTCCTTTCTTAAACATTTTCTGAGGGTGACTAAAAACAGGGCAATCCCGCTGACCGGGATGGCGGCATAGCGAAAGGACTGAGAGATATTCAAACCGGGGATAATACTTCCTCTGGTCTGCAAGGTCAGTCCTACACCCTTAATGATCATAAAAAGAGCAATTCCGAAAAAAATTGTATAAAACAGAAAATTCATTATGCTCCGAAGTTCTTCTGAGAAGCGATCAAGAAAGTAACTGACCCGAAGATGGCGATCATCGGCAAGTGCATTAGCCGGACTGAGGAGGGAAAACCAGATAACACAGAATAGAGCAACAGGGACTCCCCATCCGGGTGTCTTATGAAAGATGAAACGTCCTGCCACAATGATGGAGACATCCAGGACCATAACTGTCAGGAAAAAGACACATATTGCATTGATGATTTTATAGTCCCAGGATTTCCCTTCTAATTCGTCGGGCAGTATCCTTCTTTTATTGACCCATTCCTTATTTTCCATATTCATTTCAGTCCTCCCCACTCAATTGCTGCCGAAACGGCCGCTTTTATATTTTCTTCGGGTGTTTCCGGTTCCAGATAATCTGATGCAGAGAATAAAAAAGCGCCTCCTTTTTTACCCTGACACATGATCTCTTTTACAGTTTCTCTGATCTCATCAGGAGTGGCCCTTTTAAGAAAGTTTACCTGATCCAGATTTCCAGAGAGGATGAGATCCTCTCCGAAAAAATTACGTGCCTCTCGCAGATTATTATCACCCATGGGTGAGGGCGCCACGGTTTCCCAGACATCGATCCCCAGCTCCCTGTAGCTTTTATATAGATTGTGGGCATAACCGCAGTTATGGTAAATTGAAAATTTTCCTCCAGATCTGATTGTGTCGCTGATTCTCTTTTCATAGGGGAGAATATATTGGGAAAAAAAGTCATCTCCCATCAGGGCCCCATTGGCAATATTACCCTGAATTCCCAGAGCATCGAATTCTGTTTCTGTCATAATCTGGTAATCCTTCACAATCCATTTTGTAAAAAAATCCATCAGATCATGATAAAAATCAGGCTGAATATAAGGGTCCATTAACAGTTCTTGAATATTTCTATAACTGGAAACAGAGTTATAGACTCCACCTATACCCCAGGGGCAGGTAATTCCAAGGTCTCCGATTATGTTTTTACTGTAGCGGGCTCTTTCCCGTCGTTCCTCAAGTTCTCTCTTATCTATCTCTGGAAAGTACTTTTTAAAGATTTCGAAGGATTCTACACTTTTGAGTAGATAGTCCTGCATATGAAAATGTACGCCCTTCAGAATCCGAGGATCATTCGGGGCTGTTTCTATCTGGTCCAGTGTACCGCCGGGTGTTTTGATAGCAGTTTTTCTGTAATAAATGTCATTTTCAATCCAAGTCTCCTCTTGGACTTCCCAGTTCGGATAAGATTTATTCAGCCAGTATGGTTTGGTGTATTTATTGTCTCTTGTTATTATGTCAAAACCATAATGGCGGGCACAGTCCACCGCATCTGAAACCCTACTTATATTCTTTCGTTCAGGATAAAACCAGGAAAGGTATTCTTCCTGAACGAAGAAGGTAACAGGGATGCGATCCGGGACTTGCTTATTCAGAACCGCCAGGATTCTTTCTCTTCCAGTCATCTTTTCTTCCAATATATTTTTTAAAGATGGACTGCCGATGAGATCCATCGACAGTCCCATTTATGTGATTTTTTAGCTTAGTCTATGGCGTGAATTGAAGAAATCAGGTCTTCATATCCCTCTCCATACTTGCTGTACAGGGGCTGAACAGCGTCGATCCATTCCTGTTTATCATCTACTTCGTAGAACTGGATGCCCTGAGCAGTCAGGTCTGATATTACTTTTTTATCAACTTCTTCAGTAATAACTCTTATATAGGCTTCTGTTTCATTCCATGTTTCATTAACAATTTGCTGGTCTGCGGCAGAGAGTTTTTCCCATTTCACCTGACTGAAAAGCATGATACTGGGAGAAAGCTCATGACCGTCAAAAGTGTAGTAACCGGCTACTTCATTAAACTTATTGGCAGAATAACCTGATAGGGGATTTTCTGCACCGTCTACAACTCCTGTCTGTAGGGCACTGTACAGTTCGCTATAGGCAATGGGAGTAGGGTTCGCCCCGAAGGCCTGAGTTGTTTCCATATACATGTTGGAAGGAGGAACTCTCAGCTTAAGACCTTTCATATCGGCTACTTTTGTTACTTTTTTATCAGTAAAGAAGTAATTTCTGGCACTCTCAGCGTACCATCCAACTCCTACCAAACCTACATTGGCTTCTTCAATAGAGGCCAGAAAGTCAGTTCCTATTTCACTATCCAGGACATTCCAGCAGTGATCCACTGTCTTGAATATATACGGCAAAGAAAGAACTTTCATGACGGGAACACCAAAGTCATTTAGAAACTGGGGATTGGTCCTGTACATATCAAGAGCACCCATAACAAGCTGATTGATTTGTGTTTCCTGGTCTCCCAGTTGTCCGGAAGTATAGACTTCCACTTTTATTCTTCCATCAGTTCTTTCACTGATAAGTCTGGCAAACTCATGAGATGCCATACCACAGGGATGTGAATCGGGGTTGAGTTCTCCCAGTCTCAGAACAATTTGTTCAGGCTCTGCAGATGCAGATGCCTGCTGACCATTTGCGAAGAGAAGAGCCGGTAGCACGAGCAGGCTCAGTAAGATAATCAATAATTTTTTCATAGATTCCTCCGTTTTTTGCTTTCCCATAACTGGGTAAAGATCTTAGTAATTCGTCATGTTAATCCTGCTATTGACTTTGGAACCTTGAATTATTTGGAGCATTTCTTGAAAATATTATGATTATTTGTATTTTTTTATCGTTTTGCAGACTTTTTATCAGTAAAAAGGAAGTTCATTATCAATTGGATACTATTTAGAAGATCCCTAGCTGTAATCCCACCCATTTGTAGAGTCTGGTAACAGTAATCTTTTTGGGTGGGGTATTTGTCCATAGAATGCATGATGTCAAATAGTCTAGGAATCCTGATGAAGCTTGTTCTAAATTCTGTAGTATATAATGTATGTTTTTTGTATTACATAATAATATTTATGTAGATTATCTCTCATGATATCTTCGGTACTGTAGCAGTCATGAACAAATGCTCTTGAGCTAGTCTCAATGAATCCTAATGAACACCGGAGCTCTCTTATGGTAGATATTATTACTAAGAATGGCAATTTTTTTAGAATCAATAAAAGCCATCGTTTATCCAAAGGATTGTTTTTATATTATGAGCAATTTAACTCCGATTTATCCAATCCGACTTGATCTTATCTATCGGTTCAATCTCAGTAAACAGGGGACGTCCTGTAGTGGTTTCCATCAATCCAGGTTGATTTGTAAAAAGACCCGTTAGAGACTCTTCAAAATCTCCTGCTGCAAATTGTGCCTCAGCATCTGCCTGGAGTCTGTAAGCCTCATATTTGGAAATGTCCAAAGCTTTTCCAAGTTCTGCATTCTCTGTTTTTATTATATTTCCCAGGATGCATGGTTGAGTAGAAAGCTTGCATTCGACCAACTGTAATCAATGGGAGTGAGTTCTGTGGCATTCTCATCAATCGGCGGATTTTCATCCGGAAAATCTAACGCAAGCACTTCAATTCTATGTTTCATAAATTCTCGAATGGGATTCTCCATAAAATGAGTCCGCATAATTCCTTGGGTTTTCAGCTGTTGGATTTCTTATAAGAAGATCTTTTACCGAATAGAGTATCAATTGTCTTAAAATCTATTTCAAAAAGGAAATCCCAATGAGATTTCAATAATTCCTTCCAGCTTCTGAGGGCTGAATCTTTCTTTGTTGCCTATCAGTCTGGATTATTCGATTCAAACTTACTGAATTCAGGTCTATTTCAAGCTTTTTAAGCTAATCGGCTATTTAATGACAGCTCCACAGATGATTCTCCTGTTTCATCTGCAGGATTAGTTATTTGATCTCTTTAGATACTGACTTTCTACCCAGTGTATTATGCCTGTATGTCCATAAATTGTTACAACCTATGTAGTCAGTGTAGGAGCGTAGAAAGTTTTACTATAGTCAGATGATTTCTCAATCTATTTGAGAGCTTACAACGCATGGTCAGGAATAATTGATCCCTTCTTTCAAGGAATTATTAACTTACTTTTTTTGAGCTGTCTCTTATAGATCAAAAAATAATTTTCAGTCATCTTTTTATACGGTCGATAGGACTATGATCCCGTTCTTTTTTGTCTTTTCCCGGGGAAGCAGGTCGACCTTTGAGCTTATTTAATTTCTTATCGTTTATATCCCTTTTAAATCCAGGACGGCAATTGAGAAAACAGAGGGTACTCTCAGTAAAATTCTCCGTATTAGACTGTTTCCAGAATCCTGCGGATTGATTGGCCTTTTGCTCCATAAGCTTTGATTTTGACTTCGGCAGATTTCGGAGTATTCAGGATTGAAGATCCTCCCACACATCCACCCTGACAGGCCATAACTTCAATCAGATTGCCCTGATTGCACACTCCTTTCCCGGCAAATGATTTAAGCAGGGCTATTGCCTTTTTATCCAGACCATCTATACAAAAGGGTGTTATATTTGCATTTTCAGGGGCTGCTGTACCAACAGCATGGCTGACTCCTCCTGTAATGGCAAACTCCCGGGCTTCCGTAGAGCTTGGAACTGAAAATTCATAGTCCTCACATTCACTCAGTTCAATATGCTTTGCTACAAACAGGGCTCCCATCTCTTCGATACTCATTACGTAGTCCACATAGGGATCTTGGAGACCTTCCTTCCGTTTTGCAACACAAGGTCCTACAAAGACAGTAATACAGTCCGGAAAGCGGTCTTTAGCAATCCTGGCCGTATAATGCATGGGTGTCGGGGTGTCTGAAACATACTTTTCCAGTTCAGGGACGAGTTTGGTAATCAACTCTCTATAGGCGGCACAGCAGGAGGTTGTCATAAAAGGTTCACCCTCTTTACTGCGTTCAATAAACTCTTCGGCTTCATGAAGAATCGTCAGATCGGCTCCTTCAGCGGCTTCAACCACATGAGTGAATCCTGCCCGGGTAAGGGCCGTTGCGAGTTTGCCGACAGGTTCTGGAAACTGTCCTCCCAGCGCCGGAGCTATCATTGCTACGACGGGAGTATCACTTTTAATTGCCTGAAGTATATCGATGAGCTGACTTCTCTCATGTATGGCCCCGAAGGGGCATCCCGATACACAGGAACCGCAGCTTATACATCGTTCAAAATCAATCTCCACAACTCCCAGGTCATTCTTGCTGATGGCCTTTACAGGACAGACTTCTTCACAGGGTACACGGAGCCTTGCTATGGCGCTGTAGGAGCAGGCACTGATACATTTTCCGCAGTTTTTGCAGAGATCAGTATCAATTACGGCCTTAGAATTTTCTATTTTAATGGCTTTAAATTTACAGGATGCTACACAGGATTGGGCCACGCAGCCCTGGCACATATCGGTTACATGTATGCGCACCGGTACACAGCCTTTACAGGCTGTATCTATGGCGGTGAGGACTTCACCGGCAAGTTCGTTGCGTTCGAGTGCATCAACGGCATACTGTGAGAGGAGCTTTTCATGATCATCTTCGGCCACGGAAAATCCGAGACCCGCAATGACTCTCTCTCGTATTGCTGCCCGTTCTTTGTGTATGCAGCAACGGTAAAGGGGATCGCTGTGTTTGGGTCTCATCTTGAAGGGGATCTGGTAGGTAGATCTCGGGAAATCATCAGAATCAAAGGCCTGAATTATTTTTACCAGAACCTGCTTATTCAGATTGCTTGTCAGCTTTATATTACTCATTTATTTCACACTTTATTTTATTGATTACTTTTTCAATAGTTGCTCTGTCTATTATCTGCCCGTTTACTTTCACATAGGGTGCCTGGCTGTAATTTTCATTTTTACATAGACCAAGACAGTTTTGCGGGATGATATTAATCTTCTCTTTCAAGTCATTGTCAAGAGAATTTTCCAGCTCCTGGAGATGAGAGCCTCCCAAAACAAAACATGTTGTTCCAAAGCAAATCTCTACATCAATTTTTTTCATTTTTTACCACACTTATACAAATTCAATTTCAACTTTTTTTAGATACTTTTCTTCAAGAATATTGGCTATCCGTCTGACAACCGTCTTTCGTATTTCCAGTTCAATTGGCCATTCCGGATCATAGTAGGCCTGGTTCATTTTGGCTCCCACCATAAAACTGATGCAGTCATTCTCCATAAATATGGAGGCTAGACTGACGGCCGCATCCCTGATCTCTTTGGACGGAGGATTTTCCAGATACTCCAGAACCCGTGTCAGTGTCAGGATTCCCTCGCTTACCAGATCCACACCTTCCATCACAGATATTCCCGGTAGATCACCCGAGGCCATTGTTGTTTCTTTTTTTCTATTCAGTTCCCGGGATACAATATTGGCCGTGGTTCCACCACAGATCACTTTCTGACCGGGAAATTGGATAAAACGTTGGGAGTGTTCATTATCTCTTTCCATATGAAAAGGGGGGCCTGTAAAGACCAGAACTGATCTGGGAGTGCGAACATGGAGAACTGCCGTGGAGGTGTCATCCTTAACAAAATTATCCATACACTTATATGTGGCTGCCAGAGTTATCCGTCTGGCCAGTTCCTTACTGGTGAGTTCCGGATTGTCTAAAAGAAGAGTCTTGGAATACTCAATCAATCCCGAGCGCTGCCAGCCGCCTTTCAATCTCGGACTCCCTAATCCTGCCTGGGTAACACCATCGGAACAGAAAATAAGCCGGTCATCGGGAAGCATATTAATCTTATAGCGATGCATTTTTCGTGTACTGAATTTTTTTGATACAATGATTTCTGGTTCTGCTTCCATATGCACGCCATTTCTCATCCAGACAAATCCGGGATTCCCTTCTTCCACAATAACAACAGAACCGTTCTCGTGGCAGTCTACCACCGTGAATGTCGAGTAGCTTATCTTTCTGACTCGGCAAATTGGCAGGGTGTCCATTATGACTTCCGCAGCTTTTTCAATATCCCGACCCTGCTCAACATATCTCAGCAGCATGGTGGCAGTCATCTGACCGAGAATATTCGCCTTTATACCGCTTCCCAACCCATCTGACAGGACAGCTATAACCCGCCGCTCCTTGGGGAAGCGTTTTGAGAGAAATACATCTCCGCAGGTATTCTGATTTGTTTTCCAAATTTGAGAGCAGGAGATGTCTATAAAGAGGGACTTATTCATACTTGGTGCCAAGACCATTGAGGAAATCCATTTTATCCTGTTTTTCTGGTTTCCTGCTCTCAGGTGATTCAGGATCATAGCCCTCTGCAATTGAGGTCAGCAACACTTCTGTTTCCACCATATGCTCTCCCAGACTGCAGGCAATATCCTGTACAATGGCAATATTTCTGGCTATGACTGAATGAGCCTTTTTCGCAATCTGATCACGGCGCATTTCATACTTTGTAACATCTGCAATAACGGCCCCTACGATGTGATGGGGTTCAACTGTAAAGATACTTATTTCATACAGACCATTGTTCATGGGGTAGTGTTCTTTATGGATATCCTTATTGGTTTCCAGAACCGATTCAAAGAGTTCCGTGCAGGGAATAACCCGGTCGAGTCTGGCTTCTTTCAGGCAGTCGGGTTCACTGTCAAAGCTTTCATAGAGATCTTTCGCAAACATCTGGACAAATGATTTATTTGTCTCCAATATCTTTAAATGTCTATCTACCATAAGGATTCCCGATGGCATGCAGTTAAAGACAGCACCAGCTTTTCTGGTAGCAACTTTTCGCATATAGGAACTGCACATATGAGGTTCCGCAGTGTTATTGACCAGGGCAATAGCCAGATCCCTGCAGGTATTGTAACCACAGCCTCCACAGTTTAATTCATCCTCAATCGAGCTCTTTCCTATACGCTGCATGGCCTTTCGAATCTGAATGGGAGTAGGGGCTGATTCCTTTATAGATGCTGGTGTAAAGCGATATGGAACTACTGTCTGAGGGATGGCAGGGATCACATCTCTATATTGAACACTCTTAAGTGCATCTGAAATAACATTCAGTCCCGGTTTTATTCCAGTCTGCAGGGGGCCGTTCAGACATCCTCCCTTGCAGGCCATTGCTTCAATAAAAACAGGTTCTGTAATCGAATCCGGAGATAGGCCTTCCAGTAGACTATTTATCATCTGTATTGTACTTACATTGATTAGCCTGACACCCTTTGTTTTTCCGCTGCGGATAAGAGTTTCATTCATTCCCCCTTCCATGGGGTAGAGAGCTCCTTCATGAGCCTGACAGGGACTGAAAGTGAATTTATCTTCTGGTTCTGAGTCCAGATTTATTCCTCTGTTTCTCAACATTTTCAGAAGTTCATCAAAACTGATGGCGGCATCCATGAGATCTGGAAATTGGTCTGCTTCATTCTTCTTTGCTGCACATGGACCGATAAATACCATCCGGATTTCCTCTCCGAAATGTTCTTTAAGCATACGTCCATGGGTCAGGGCGGGAGATGCCAGGGGAATTATATATTCGGAAAACTGAGGAAGATACATCCGGATATAATCAACAATTGCAGGACAGGCACTGGATATCCAGAGATTCTTTTCTCTATTCTGCAAGATTTCTGCTGTCTTTATGGATACTTCCTGGGCTCCCAGGGCTGTTTCTGATACCCCTGTAAACCCCAGCATTTTCAGGGCCTTAACAAGCTGTTCCATATTGCAGTTCAGAGATCCTATCCAACTGGGAGCTATGGATGCATATACCTTTTCATCAGAATCAAGCATCTCCTGAACAATAGAGATGTCGTTTCGGACTCTTTTGGCTTTTTGAGGACATAGAGAGATACACTGTCCACATGCAATGCATTTTTCAGAAATAACAGATGCATGGCCATTGGATATCCGAATGGCCTTGACAGGACAGCCTCTGACGCATTTATAACAGTCCAGGCATTCATTTTCTATTGTAAAGACAGGGTACTGATCATTCATAATCCCTCTGACGAATATAAGAAGCAAAGATTAACGATAAATTGTTATCGATAAAAATGTAGTGATATAGAGCTGGTCTGTCAATATAACTGAAGATAAAAAAATAAGAAATTCGAATGACCATAGATCCATGAATGGGGTTCTCATACTATCGCGATATTGTTAAATACCACACTGTGAGAAAATTATCACTGCAATGGGGATGAGGGGATCTATAGTGATCCCAAAATTCTGTACACATCATAAATCAATACTGATGTAGTTTACTACAGCATAAATATTACAGATGAGAAAGAGATGGAGTGATGCAGAAAAAGCACGGCCTCAGGGAGACCGCTTTTTGTTAACTGATAATAATTAGCGAATAACTGCCGTTAAAACACCTTTCATTGTCAGCATATCGCCTTCAAGAGCCACCTGAAGATC
The DNA here is from genome assembly GCF_003346715.1 of Oceanispirochaeta sp. M1. Lineage (NCBI taxonomy): Bacteria > Pseudomonadati > Spirochaetota > Spirochaetia > Spirochaetales > Spirochaetaceae > Oceanispirochaeta > Oceanispirochaeta sp. M1. Next base: position 89,114 of record NZ_QQPQ01000016.1, on the reverse strand, counting down.
TCCGTCCCAAAAGTACATGGAGTCAGGGCTGGCACCGGTAGGTGATACATCAGATGCCCAGACTTTATCAAAATCTACACCCATTGCAGTACCGTCAGATGTGAATTCCGCTTCAAGTTCCTTGGGAGTCCCTATTTTACGGTTTTCCATATTACCGTCAGGCAACGAAAGAATCCCATTCTTATCGGTGGTGAATCTAAAAGCCGTTCCACGGTGAATGTATTGAATTGTAATACTGCCGTCGGCATTTGTTGCAGCATTCAAGTTATCGACAGCCACCTGGGAAGCTCCGTTTACACCATAGAGGAACAGCCCTCTTAGTCCGGAACTCATGGTGGTTTTAGCTTCTACGTCATAGAGGTACATCATGAATAGATGAGTTGATCCCTTTTCTGAGGCTCCGGATATGGCATCGAATTTATCTTCGGCAGCCATATATCTTACATTTCCCTTCCAGTTAAAAAAGTTGTCAATGTCTGATCCGGCAAGGTTTACCTGTAGGTCTATCGTCAAATCTTCACTGCCATCTGATTCTGCAGGAGCAGATGGCAGTGCAGCTGCCGGCGTGCTTGTTTCTGCAAGCTCTGTTGTTCGGGGTGAGCAAGCTGTTAGTCCGATCAGGATTAAAACCGCAACAATCAACAATGTGGAAATCTTATTTCTCATTTGTCTCTCCCTAATATAAAAATAACTAATTAATGGTATGTCAGTATAGTATATAGGTCAATAGAAATTAACAGCTGTTTAAGTAATTCAAATTAAGTCTCTAAGGTTATTATATGTCTTCCTTTATTCCTGATGATTACTGCGTAAAGAGGGTTAAAGCTCAGTATACTTCTTATTGCTGTTCCGGCTCTTTTCTACTGGATATTTTTGAGAGTTTATATCAATTTTTTCTGTTATGGCTTTGAGAAGATCAATATTGAAGTGATTACAGATATATATCAGGAAAATGCTAATATCCGCGATCTCATTTTCGATCTTTGAAACATCAACATTTTCTATTTCGGAGTCACTTTTCCATAAAAAGAGTTCTTGTAATTCACCGACCTCAATATTTAAGCCCAGTAGCAGGTCTTTCAGACTGTGAAATTGAGCCCAGTTTCTCTCATTTCTGAATTCAACGATTTTATTTACTATCTCATCTATATCATTACTCATTTGTTAATTCCTTGTTGTATTTCATCTTTATGTGTCAAAACCCATAATTCAACTTTTTCATTACTCCTGGAATCTGTCCGTTTTGTCTTTTTTGATGATGCTTTTACACTTCTTTGCAGATGTAGTTCTTTCGAGAAACGGTCATTGTTTTCAAGTTCTTCAATTATTGGATGCAGATCGTCTGCTCCTACAACCTGAGCCAAGTTGGAAAACAGCAGTACCAGTTTTCCCTCTGGTGCAAGGTGTTTTTTCGCCTGTTCAAAAAATCTTGGAAACAGTTCCTTTTCGTAATATATGGCTTTGTCTATTCCTTCTTCCAACTTATGTTTGGCAATAAGCCAGGGAGGATTAAAGACAATCATATCTGCCAGGAAGTCACAATCTGTAAACAAATCCCCAAAGCTAAGGATCATTTTATTATCAAATCCCAACCGGATACTTTCCTGAGAAACTCCGATAATTGCATTTTTATTTGTGTCTGATGCAAACACACTCTGAAATCCGTTTTTAATTAATTGAAATGATAAAACACCACTTCCCACACCAATATCAACGGCCTTCTGCCTGGCTCCTTTATATGTTTTTAACCATTTATCAAAAAGAACTAAATGATCAAATCGTGTAGGGAAATATGTTCCATAAAAGGGGTGAAGAGATAGCCTTAAGATATTAATATCAATTCCCTTCTGATACCACTGCCATGAGCTGTTCAGTCCCTGAACTTCAGGAAAGGATATATAAAATTCTGATGTCTCAGGATATAACAATTGTAACCAGCCAATCTCGGGACATTTCTTAACTACCAGTTTATTGTCTTTTACTTTCAGTAATAACCTATGCGAGGCTTCCCGAAAGGCAGAGCGGTAATCACGTTGTCCCTGAAAACTCTTTTCCTTATATCTGGTTTGTAAAATCCGTTTCAGTTCTGATAGAACCTGTAAACCATTACTATAGAACTCTTCAACAAGAACGTACTTACCCGCAATCATCTCAACGACAGTTGCCTGAGTATCCATTTTTCGGTAGAAGCTGATGGCTTCAATCTCTGTCGTTATTATTTTAGGTCTATCTGGTTTGATAGATTGCAGGTTTTCAATCATTTATTTATCCCTTGATCTCAATTAGTTCTTTTTCTCAATCTCCGAATCATAAAGCTGTGATTTTCAGGCACAGATGGAGAAATCAAGTTTACCATATAACAGAAAATGAGTTAAACGAAGTATCAAGATAGAGGTTTACAAGACATTTCATATCTCATTATGATAAGAAATAAAGCAGCACTGCTTTGCAATGACCAGAAGTCATTATCTTTTCTGTAGATAATAGATGACTATTAGTATATTACTTGTGATTTAATATGCAAATGGGTATTTTATACCTATAATTTATAATATCAAGTTGATATAAGCAGGATCTCTATTTGCTGTTGGATCATATGAAAAGAATTAAAGATGAAAGAAAAGGTATTACTCGGAAAGGTATTCTCATCTCGTTCGTTTTTATCTTTTTGACAGTTATTCTCACTCTCAGTTATTCAAATCTTACAAGAGAACAACGCCTGGATCACTTGAAGCAAACCGTCCAGATTGCCGATCAAGTTATAAATCCAATTATTGTCAGCTATCAGGAAGGAGATCTCTCCAGAAATGATGCCATAAACGCGATTCGTGATATGGTCAGAAATATGATTTATCAGGATTCATATGGTGACAATTATATTTTCATGAGTAACTATGAAGGTATCATGTTAGTTCAACCTTTCCAGCCGGAAATGGAAATGTCAGATATGTGGGGACTTCAGGATTCCAGGGGAAAATATATCATCAGGGCATTGGTTGATGCTGCAAAATCAAGTCAGGGCAGTGGTTATGTCTCATATTATTATATGAGGCCAAACAGCATCCGCCCGGAAATGAAAATTTCTTATGTGATTGGTATTTCTGAGCTTGACTGTTATATCGGGACAGGACAATACATGACTGATATTCGTAGAAGTCTGTGGCTATATATATCAATTACATTTTTTTTATCCATGACTCTCTTAAGTCTTATGTACTTCTTAATTCATTATATTTTGGGTGTTTATGATAAACAAAATGAAATGGTTCTGGAAGAAAATAGAGAGCTTAAGAAAATGGAAAGCGCCTTGAGAATCAGTGAGAAAAAATACAGAGAACTTTTTGAACAATCTCCAATCGGTTTAGCATTGTGCAGAATGAATGGAGAACTTGTTTCTGTTAACTCTTCCTATACATCAATTCTTGGTTATTCGAATGATGAAGTCTTAAAACTTTCATATTGGGATATCACACCTGATAAGTATTTTGATCAGGAAAAAAAGGTTGTTCAGGATTTGCAGGATAACGGCAGATATGGACCTTTTGAAAAAGAATACATCCATAAAGACGGGCACCTTGTCCCTGTGCGGCTGAATGGCCTCCTTGTGGAAAGAGACGGGCAATCCTATATATGGTCAAGCGTTGAAGATATAAGCGTATATAAAAAAGTTGAAGATGAGAAACATAATCTGGAAGATCAATTACAGCAGGTTTATAAAATGGAAGCGGTGGGTACACTGGCAGGTGGAATTGCTCACGATTTCAATAATCTGCTATTCCCTATTCTGGGGTACACTGAACAATTAATGAGCGACTTTGAGAAAGACAGTTCTACATACAATAATCTTGAGGTGATATTTAATAGCGCTTCCAGAGCAAAAGATCTTGTCCAGCAAATACTTACATTTTCAAGACAGGAAAAAAGTACTGATAACATTTTCAGAATGCAGCCTGAGGTGGAAAACGCATTGAGGCTGTTAAGAGCCACCATTCCCACAACCATAGAGATACAGCAGAATCTAGATCCCGATTGCAGAACGATCAAGGGAGATCCCACTCAGCTCCATCAAATAGTGATGAATCTCGCTACAAATAGCTATCATGCAATGGAAGCAACAGGTGGTGTTTTAAAGGTCAGTCTACATGAACTGAGCCCCGGGGGGACAGATTTTGAACATCAGAATATTCTTGCAGAGTCTTATGCCCTTCTCACCGTAGAAGATCATGGCGTTGGAATAGACGAGAAAATAATTGATAAAATATTTGATCCTTTTTTTACTACAAAAGTCAAAGAAAGAGGAACGGGTATGGGATTATCTGTTGTGCACGGAATTATAAATAGTATGGATGGTTTTGTTAAGGTCAAAAGTGAATTGGGGGCTGGTAGCAAATTTAAGATTTATTTTCCAATTAGAGAAGATTTGGCAATAATTAAATCTCACTTGCCGGAGGAGAAAGAGTACAGGGGAGGACATGAGTCAATCCTGCTTGTTGATGATGTACCGGAGATTCTTGAAATGGAAGAAATTATGCTTTCCAGGCTAGGGTATAAGATAACGGTATCCTTGAATGGTCAGGAGGCTTTAGATATATTCAAGAACAACCCCGATTCTTTTGACATAATCATCACGGATCAAACCATGCCTGTTCTTTCCGGGGATAAACTCATTTCCGAAGTCAAACTGATTCGTCCTGAAATTCCTGTTATTCTTTGTTCCGGAAATAATCAGGTTATATCGGACTCTATGATGAAGGATCTAGCTGTTTCCAGTTATCTGGATAAGCCCATTCTGATTAAGGATATTGCGGATGCAATTCGCAAGGCTCTGGATCAATAACATTCAGATTCTTGTCTGTTCTTTCTAATCCGAAGAAAATAGGTCAAGGATACTAGAAAATTTATTATTGATGTTTACAGAAGAATGGAGATTATTGTAGTAATTCTATTTACTACAAGATAATTGCGCAAAAATATATAAAAAATTATTATTAGGAATTCACCATGAAAGTCGGAATCATAAGATGTCAGCAAACAGAAGATTTATGCCCGGGAACTACAGATTTTAAGGTTGCATCAGAGGGGAAACAGGCTTTTGCAGAGACAGGGCCCGTTGAGCTCATTGGATTTGTTTCCTGTGGAGGCTGCCCGGGGAAAAGAGCAGTGGAAAGAGCCAAAATAATGGTAGATAGAGGAGTGGAAGCGATTGCCTTTGCATCCTGTATTTCAAAGGGAAATCCAATCGGTTTCTCCTGTCCTCACTTCACTCAAATGAGAGATAGTATAGTGAAGAAAATTGGTTCGGAAATCAAAATTATTGAATATACTCATTAAAAAATATTAAGTACTAATTTTAGTACTCCTGTCTCATTGTCTTGCTTTAAATTGATCTTTTAAGAAATTTATATCTGCATATATTTTGATGATAATCAGTATAAAATAATACTTCGTCTTAGGATTGCTTAAAATATTGATCGAATATACCCCTTTTCCCGGACAGAGAAGGGGAGGTCAATATCCTATTTATATAAAATCTGTTACATTGGTTTATATGAATATACTAATAACAGATCTTTCCAGAATAACAAAAGAAGATGAGCTCACCAAACTTTTTATACCCTACGGAACAGTTTCATCCACAACGATTGTAATGGATAAAATAACAGGAAAATCAAAGGGTTTTGGTTTTGTAGAGATGCCTATTGAAAAAGAAGCTCTTCTTGCCATTTCAAAATTGAATAAGACCAAAGTTCATGATAAAACAATGAGTGTAAAGAAAGCAAAGGACAAAGAATAACTGGACTTACAAATATACGCCCTTTGGGAGTAAATTGTTTCCAGAAAAATGTGAATTCTGATCCTTGAGATGAAAACTGAAAATCATCTCAAGGATCAAAGTTGTAATTCAGATGAATTGAAAAAAAACTGAAATTGAATTACATCCTGCAACTGTAAATGAAATTATCCAGATATCGGTATAAATGGACAGTTTTAACCGGCAGGAAGCCGGAAAAATTTTCTGATAACTTACTGAAACTCATTATTTAATTGATCTGTAATAATTCATCTGCCGGCAGTGGTCGTAGAGGTTTATCTGTAAGATTCTGGTACCAGAAAGCGACAGAGGATAGGTCATCCTGAAGGGGTAGATATTCTCTTTTTGACTGATCTTTATGCCAGTTCGTCCATCCCAGAGCTTGAATTGATATCTTCAGTGAGGATTTGAATAATATTGGATCACTAATATGCCAGCGATACATACTGAATCTCATTTGGGATGAGTAGACTCCATCAGGATATTCAATCACAGGCATACCACTATATGCAGTTGAAAACTCCTGGTATTCATGACGGTCAAATTTCTCAAAATTATAGGAACCACAGAAATAATCTTCTGTTCCGGTTCCGCAGATTGTAGGGTATTCCTTATCATCATCAATATATGCTTTCATCTCTCCTTCTCCCCACCAACCACTGTTGTTGACTCCCCAGGTCATATAGGTTCCGACATAACGCCCAACACCTTCTATCTTATCCGCTATCCAGTAAACTTCTTTGGATGGGAGTGGATTTATCCTGTTGAAATTGGCATGAAAGTAGAGTGAGTCTTCAGGAACCGGCTCTTCTGTATAGTCTATTTGGTAATAGGTAATGAGATCTTCATCACTCCTGTTTTCAATCTCAATTCTGCAGCTTTTTTTAAAAGGCATTAACCAATAGCAGTTAAAGGCTCTTTTAGGATTAACGCAGACAGGTAGAGAATCAATTTGCCCGATTGTCCTTAATCCAGAGGCAAAAAAATCACCCAGAGGACATTCAACTGATGGTGTTTCATTGTCATCCCAATAGAAACGGATAATGTAGGATCTTAGTTCTTCTTCGAGGGTTGTAATCCATATATGACGAATAATACCACTGCTTTGAATATCAGCCAATGTGAATGTCTCCCCTGAAGGTATAACTATGGAGGGGGATATTTTCCAACCTTTTCCAAGCTTTCCGGCAGGATTTAGTCCTGTTCCAACTTCAGCCATTCCTCCCATTCCCGGAGCACCAGTAAAATTTTCCGGGGTAATTGATCTGCTCTCCCCAATAGGTTTTGTATAAAGTGTATTCATATTATTTCCTTAATTATTGTTTTACAGAACCTGCTGTAATACCTGATTGAAATTGTTTTTGCAAAAGTAAGTACAGAATGACAATGGGAGCGGAGGCTAAAATAACGCAGGCAAATACTAGACTCCAATCTGTAGTATAGGTACCAATGGCTCCATAAATTCCAGTTGTGATTGTCCTACCTCTTGCAGCACCTAAAATATACATAGGGGGTAGGAAATCATTCCAGATCCACATTCCCAGAAAGATAACCACTGAGGCGGTACAGCTTCGTAGTAATGGAAAAATAATCTGAAAGTAGATTCGAAAGGGAGAGGCTCCATCTATTTCAGCAGATTCTTCAAGGCTGACCGGGATAGTCCTCATAAATTCTGTATAAAGGAATACTGCCATTGAAACATAAGTACCGCAGTAGAATAATATTAGCCCTGGTAAAGTACCTATAAGTTTTAAAAACTGTAAAGTCTTGATACTGGGAATCAGAATATTTTGAACGGGAATCATCATCCCGGTTAATACAATGATATATAGAATCTTATACTGTTTCTTCGGGCTTCTGGCAAAGACATAGGACATCGTTGAGGCTAGAAGCATGATGGCAAATAAAGATAATACGGTTATGATGATGCTGTTTCCATAAAGAGTAAAAATTTCGACTTCCTTAAAGGCTCTTTGAAAGTTATCAAGTATTGGCGGAAATGGTAGAGATAATGGTTTTTTTATGATTGATTCATAATTCTTAAACGCATTGGATACAGCGATATATAGAGGGAGTATGTAGAGGATCAGAAGAAATGCAATAACCGATTTGAACAGTGTCTTTTTTATTGAAAATTTCATTAGTAACTGATCTCCTTTCTGTTCATTATTTTCATTTGAAAAAGAGATATAAGGAGTGTTAAAATTAAGAGAACAATAATAACTGCAGATGAATATCCAAACATATTATATTCAAAGGCTCTTTCAATGGCATAAATTGTAACCGTTTGAATATATCCGGGGATCATGACCTTCACAAAATCATATTGTTTCAGTCCCCAGATGATGGCTGTTATTGAATTAATAATAATTGCCGGTCTCAGCATGGGGATTGTCATTGAAAAAAACTGTCTTAAGGGGCTTGCCCCATCAATTTCGGCCGCCTCATAAATATCCAGGGGTATGGTTTTCATATTGGCAATATAAATTGTTGTATAAAATCCCAGTGCTGCCCATGAAATGACTCCCGATACCATAAATACCATACTCTCTTTTGATTGATAAAAATCTATAGAGGGGAGGTGGATAATTTTCAGAATTATATTGATAATCCCTCCGTTTGTCTGAGTCATGTAGGACCAGATAAAGGAGGCCACCACAGCACTTAGTATGGCGGGGATAAAAACAATGGTTCTTCCCATTTTCAGAACCCCCCCGGGTTTATTCAATACTCCAGCGGTCAGTAATCCAACCGTGTTAACTCCCAGGGCCGTTATGACTGTTATTTTTAAAGTTACCCAAAGAGAATCCAGGAACATGGGATCCTTCGAAATCAGGATGTAGTTTTTCACACCGGTTATTTTTACATGAGGTGATAATCCGTTCCAGTTTGTAAAGCTATAATAAAATGATAGTAAAAGAGGTATGACCAGAAATATCATATATACCAGTAATCCCGGTGTTACAAATGCAATGTCATACCAGTTTGACTTCTTATTCATGAAATAATCCTATATATATTAAATCTCCGGCCCTCTGGCCGGAGATAAAGTTTTATTTTTGAGCGTTTGCTAATTCCCATTCCTGGTCATATAGTTTGAGTTCTTCTTTGACATCGGCACCCATGGCAATGCGGGAAGTCATCTTATTGAAGAAAGACTGCAGTCCGGGTAGCAGGGCCGCATCTCCTGTCATGTCATACCAGTGTTCAACTTTATTAAGAGCCGAATATTTTTCTCCTACTTCCAGCCTTAGGTCAGACATGGGATATTCAACAGCCTCTTTGGTTGTGGGAAAGAGCATTTCAGTTTCAAGAAACTGGCTGTACCATTCCTTATCTGTCATGAAAAACTCTATGAAATCCAGGCATATTTCAGGATGTTCAGTTTCTGCACTGATAGATAGGCCTTCATTGGCCCATACGGAGATAGAATCTGCATTACTATCAGAAGGAATCGGGAAGAACCCGACTTCGAAATCAGGATTTAATTTTGCTTCTTCTCCCTGAACCCATGAACCCATTGGGAGCATCAGAGCCTTTCCTGTAAAAAAATACTCGAGCATCTGAGAGTAGGAGATACTGGACATATCAGTATTGGCATATTGAGTTGTCAGTGTTTTATACTTTTCCATCGCAGTGACTACATTTGCATCTGAGAAAGAAACTTCATTATTATTTCTCTTCAATCCCCAGTCTGAATCTTCTGTCAGTACATCAGCTGATAGGATCATGGATGCCAGTACCAATTGAGGCCATCCATCTTTCAGGCCCATGGTTATAGGGATATACTCAGTGCTGCTGATAGTCTCACATATATCAATCAGTTCCTGATAACTTTGGGGTTCTGATAGTCCTAATTCATTAAATACAGTTCTGTTGTACCAGATACCTCCTACCTGAGTCTTATAGACAGCTACATAGTTCTCACCTTTAATCTTTCCAGACCCTGGATTTTCCAGATAGTCCAATTCCCATATGGGGAGAGGTAACAATGCTTCGGCACTGACAAAATCACCAGGACTGGCCATTACCGTAATATCGGGGAATTGGCCCGTTGACAGTAATGTCTTTACAAAATCTCTGTGCTGAACATTGGAAGAGGGTTGTCCCAATAACTCAATTTCAACATCAGGGTTTTCGGCCATATATCGGTCTGCAGCAATGGACCAGAATTCCATGGGCAGTATGGGGGTCAGGTTTACTGAGAAAGTAATTTTTGCTTTTTCATCAACTGTATCTGTCTCAGTCTGACCTGAGGCAAATACACCCGTAGCAAGGATAAGAAATAAGCAGAGAAATGATAGAATCTTCTTTTTCACAATGATCTCCTATTTAGAATTGTTGATATCAGTATCTTCCCGCTTCCTGAACTCCACAATTTGTATAAAATCAAGTTTTGTTGTGAAAAATTCTAGGTTTTATTCAAATTTTGGTATTCTTTTGGTGAACATGATTTCAATGATGAGAATACTTTCAGGAAGTAATGGATATCATTGAAACCGCAAAGAGGAGCAATTTCCGATATTTTATAGGTAGTGTCAGTAAGCAGTTTACAAGCCTTTTCTATACGCATTTCTTTTACATAGCTGGTAAATTTACTGCCTGTTGTCTGGAAAAAGAGGGTGCCAAGGTAGGAGGGATTCATATTCATGGAATCCGAAATTATTGAGAGACTGATTCCTTCATCAAGATGTAAATGGACATAGCGAATTATAGAATCTATGATGTTATTACCTGTCAATTTATTGTTGCTGATCCAGAGCAGTTCAATCTGATCACAAAGGGAATTGACTTTATCCAGCAGCAATGTCTGAGAAGTCGCTATAGAGAAGAAATGGTAGGAAATCCCTAGATCCTCCAAAGAAAAAAGATCCCCGGCCTGGCTTTTATGCATTTCATTCTGAATTATCAGAATGGCAGAAAATATACTTTCTTTTGAATACTGAAGGTTTTTTTCTTTAGAAATTAGAGCGCATAGATACTCTCTTAAACCAGCGATATCCATTTGCATGATGTAATCTTCAATTTCTTTATCAATATCTGGTTTTTTTTCTTTTATCAGAGCTTCCCAGGCACTCTGATAAGATTCAACAAGGCTGAATATCTGTTTTACGGGTTCGCCGATAAATAATAATTCATTATTGGCCCTGTTTTCTGGAATCAGATTCACCAATGATTCTTTTGTTTCTGCAACTAGAACCAGTTTTTGCTCTATATCAAAGAAGTGATATAGAAGAGGGTTCTGTTCTATTTTTTCTATTCTGTTTTTTATAATTTCGTCAGAAGCGAGAAGTCCGATAAAATATGACTCCCAGTTCATGAGGTTTTGTATCTGAAGAAAATCCAATTTGTTTCGTAATTCATTCTCAGTTATCTGATGCCCGAGTATCCTTTGAAACAGGGTGTTCTTAAGAGCTTCCATACCTTCAATGAATATCTGATTTGAAATATCATTTTTAATTCTTGTATTAACTGTCTCTATATTGGCTTTCAATTCCTGAACATTGACAGGTTTCATAAGATAGCTGACAACGTTTAGTGTTATTGCTTTTTTCAAATATTCGTAATCATCATATCCGCTTAAAATCAGAATCTGACTTGGTATTGATTCCCTGCGGATTTTTTCAATCAGTTCTACACCATTCATTCCCGGCATTTTTATATCAGTGATAACCAGTTCAACCGGATTTTCTTTCAGATAATCAAGCGCCGAAAAGCCATCCTTAAAGGTATGGCTGATTTCAAATCCATATTCTTTCCAGGGTATTATCACAGAGAGTCCCTGGCAGACCAGAGGATCATCATCCACAATTATAACTCTATTCATTGTTTTATATCCTTCCGGGCATCTCTTTTAGGAATGCTTAGAAATATTGTGGTTCCTTTATGAGAGCTGATAATAGATGTGATTCCTATCTCAGAATTTCCATAATATTTGGTTACTCTGTTGTGTAGATTCATCAATCCTATATGACTTTCATCGGCCTCTTTTTTTTCTTGCAATGAGTGAAGAATTAGATCTAATTTCTCCTTGTCGATACCATCTCCATTATCTTCTATTTTGAACATCAGAATATTCTTCTGATCAGAAACAGAGAGTCTGAATTTTCCTTTTTTTTCCAGATTACCCAGACCATGATATATGGCATTTTCCAAAAGTGGTTGGAAAATCATTTTTAGAACAGGAGTAGACTGCAGCTGTATGGGAATATCTATGTCCAGAGATAGTTTGTATTTAAATCTGAAAGATTGCAGGTCTATATACCTTGAAAGAAAATGTAATTCCTCTCCCAGACTAACCTCTGCCTTTTCTTTTAAGGACCAACGGAAAATATCACCAAGAATCTGTACCATCTCTGAGGTTTCCTGATCCTTATTAATCAGGGCTTTCATCTGTATAGATTGTAAGGTGTTGTACATGAAGTGGGGATTAAACTGCTGCTTAAGAAGTTTCAGCTGAGAAGTCTGAGTCAGTAATTCTGCCTTATATACCCTGTTTATATAATCATCCAGAGTTGTACACATCTTATTGAAAGCTTCTTCGATAAGCGAAAACTCATCAATATGGGATATTTTGATCTGTGAATTAAAATCTCCATGTTTGATATTTTCCATGGAATGAAGCAGTGGTTTAAGCCGTCTTCTCATGAGATGAGAAAGATAAAATACAGTGAGAAGCAGTACTGAACTTATTAGAGTCATTATGAGCAAAATCAGAATCCTATTCTTTTTATATAAATCCTGAATTTTATTATCATCTGAAATTTGAACTAGAATAAGATCATTCCATGATAGATTGATTTTTCTTAACTGATACAATGGCTGTGTAAAAAAATCCTCATTAAAGGTCTCTCCCTGCAAAATGGTCTCTGTATCAAAGAGTATTACATTTGTTTTTTTATCCATGATAAGAAACCTGCCTGGGAAATCCTGATCAATATCTATCGCTTTTGATAGGAATATTTCCGGGTTGAAATTAATCAGCATGGAGCCTGTTGGTTTCTCTGGGGTGTAGTATCTGTTGTCAAATATATTCAAACCAATGGTAATCACAGGATAAGATACTTTTTCTGTTCGAGAGAAAATATATTCAGGGAAGTGTGGGGGAAGGATAATTTTGCGATTCTCCATTGATTGGAGATCTTTAAGGAGCATGCTGCTGAAAAAATCATAATCCAGCTTTATATCTCTACCATTTAGAAGTGTCATGGAATAGCTTTTAGTTTGAGAATAATCGACCATAATTATCTCAGATATATAGGGGTACATTCTATTGATGAGAAATAATTTATCTGTAATCAGGCTGTCTCGTTGTTCCTGGGAAATCGATTGGAAGTAATCACTACTCAGCTTTTCCAGAGTAAATCCCATAAAATCTTCTAAATAAATATTTAGAAAGATCTTGTTAATCTGTACCAGAACCTCATTAATTTCTTCCGTATATTTCCTTGTTATAAAAGACTCATATTTTTTTTCTACTGTTATCAGTTCATTAAATACAGACCTTGTTGCCAGATTGATTCCCAGCGCTAATCCAACAACAGAGATTAAGGAGAGGCTCAGTATTATTCTTGTAAGAAAGGAGTTTTTGATTTTTGAATAGTGTTTTACAAGGATAATTTACTCCTCAAGGTCAATCTCAATATAAATTGTAACATAGCATTATTAGTATAACCTGAAAATGGTGATTTCATGAGAGGCTAAATAATCGCAATGTCAATGAGAAAAGAAATTAAAATTTGGCAGAATAAGAATCTTGATATAATATGTGTTAACGTACACGCAAATAGTATAAATAGAGAGATTAAATATGGGAAATAAAAAATATTCAATTCTAATAATTGATGATGATGAAGAAATGTGCCTGTCCCTCAGTGAGATATTATCAAAAGAAGGATACAGTTGCCGATTTACCATAGTCCCCTCGGAAGTGGAAATTCTGATAAGAGAAGCTGATCCGGATCTGATTATTTCAGATATCAGAATGCCCGAAATCGGTGGGATTGATCTGCTAAAAAGTATTAAAAAAAATAATCCAGCTATTGATGTCATTATGATTACGGGATATCCCACTATAGAAAATGCGATAATGGCAATGAAATATGGAGCTTTAAATTTCTATGTAAAACCTCTTCCCCTTCTTCAACTAAAGAGTGAAGTGAGTCATCTCTATAAGATTCGGTCAAAGAAGAATAGTATCGCAAATAAAACAGGAGAAGAGATCATCACTCATAATGAGATGATGAAGAAGACTTTAAATACTGCCATTAAAGCATCTCCTACACTGGCACCTATCCTGATTACCGGTGAAAGTGGAACGGGTAAAGAGATGATTGCAGATTTAATACATCAGAAGAGTGCTCGCAGCAATATGCCTTTGATAAAAATTAATTGTGCAGCCATACCGGAAACTCTTCTTGAAAGTGAATTGCTGGGTCATGAGAAAGGGGCTTTTACCAATGCTATAGAACGGAAAAAAGGTAAGTTCGAGCTCTCCGATGGCGGCTCGATTTTTCTCGATGAAATTGGAGATATGAGTCTGAAAACACAGGCTAAAATATTAAGAGTTCTCCAGGAAAAGGAATTTGAAAGGGTCGGGGGGACAGAAACCATTCATGTGGACATCCGTGTTATTGCTGCTACGAATAAAAACCTGAGAGAATTGATTTCTAAGGGGTGTTTCAGAGAGGATCTCTACTACCGGTTGTCAGTAATTGCAATAGAGCTTCCACCTCTGAGGTCTCGAGAGGGCGATGTTCCAATTCTGCTGGATCATTTTCTGGAACTCTTCAATACTCTATATAACAAAAATATATCCGGATTTTCTCGAGAAGCGGAGAATGTGCTTGGAAAACACAACTGGCCTGGAAATATCAGAGAACTGCGAAACTGTGTAGAGAGAGCAGTTATCTTTTGTGATGGAGAAAGTATTAGTGAAGAAGAACTTCCTTCTCAGTATCTTGAATACACTAATTTCGCTATAGAGGAAGATATTGAATCAATCCTGGACAATCATAATCGGGAAGCTATATTTAAAGCTCTTCAGGAAAGTCATGGAGTGAAGCAGAAAGCTGCGGATGCCCTCAATATAAATAGAAGAACTCTCTACAACAGAATGAAAAAGCTTGGATTAAAATGAACCATCTTGAACCATTGATCTCATTAAAGAATGTCCATGTGACTTATGAATCTTTCAAGGCACTCAATGGAATTGATTTTGATCTCAACAGTGGTGAAATACACGGTCTCGTAGGGGAGCATCGGGCCGGTAAATCGACTTTGGTAAAGCTTCTCAGTGGTGCGGTAATCAAGGAGAGTGGTCACTTTCTCTATAAAGGTCAAGAGGTTGAATCCTTTTAACCGAGATCAGCCATGCAGAATGGTATAGGGATTATTTATCAGGATTTGAATATCATACCTTCAATAAATGCCGTTGAAAATATCTTCACAGGGCAGAGAATTGTTTCATCTCTCGGTTTCTTAAAGTCAAAGGAGATGAAAAGAAGAGCTGCTTCTCTCCTTGAATCGCTCAATATGGAAATAAATATGGAAATACCTCTTTCCTCTTTGACAAGGCAGGAACAGCAGATGGTTGAAATAGCTAAAGCTCTATCGCTGAACCCGGAAATCCTGATTTTTGATGAGATTTCAAGTCGACTCACTCCGACAGAGATGGAAAAAATCTACAAACTCCTATTTGAATTTAAAAATAAAGGAAAAAGCATTATCTATATCTCCCACAACATGGATGAAATTTTCCGATTTGCCGACCGCGTTACCATTCTTCAGGACGGTCGTAGAATAGGGACCGAGGAAGTTAAAGATCTCGATAAGATTAAACTGATGAAACTCACCTACTCCTTTGTTCTGAGTCGGGAAGAGTTGGAAAAAGATAATATGGAACTGTATCTTCTCAAAAAATACAATGAAAATATAATTAAAAATATTCCTATAGGAGTCATGATTCTCGATAAGGATAAACAGATAACTCAGGTCAACTTATCCGCTCTGAAACTTTTCAGTCCTGGAGAGGAAGAGCTTACCGGAAAGATCCTCGGAACAGTGCTGGGCAATATACTGAAAGATCATGGAGCTGAAATATCGAAAGCAATCGAACTGATGACCGAAGGGGTCTGGGAGGATCTGCAATGGAGTGAAAACAGAATTGTTACCATCAAAGTTTTCCCCCTGCATGACAATTCCCTGGATTGTATCGGATCTATATTGCTTCTGGAAGATGTCTCACAGGAGCGTCATTTCAACGATTACCTGCTGAGATCTGAAAAAATCGCATCTGTCGCAGAATTAGCCGCTGGGGTAGCTCATGAGATTAATACGCCCTTAAGTGTCATCCACAACTATATTGACCTTCTAAAACCAAATTATATGGATTCTTATTCTTCCGATAAACTGGATAGGATTAAAAATCAGCTCTCAATGATCTCCGACATTATTGGGGGACTTCTCTCCTTTACCAAGATACAATCGTTACCTCCAAAACAACTCGACATAACTGAACTTGTAGATGATGTGGTTTTGCTAATTCAGCATAAAATCATCAGTAAAAACATTCATCTTAAATGGGAAAAAGGCGAACAGAATATCTATGTTTCGGGAGATGAAAATCGCCTGAAGCAGGTTTTAATAAATCTTCTGATTAATGGGATAGAAGCCGTCCTGGAGGGGGGACATATAGGGATCTTTATTGAGCAGAATGAAAATGAGTGGGTTGAAATTTCAATCAGAGATGATGGTTCTGGAATTCCACCTCATATTCTGAGTAAGATTTTTAATCCTTTTTTCAGTACAAAAGCCGGCAAGAAGAATACAGGGCTTGGTCTCTCAATCTGTCAGCACATTATCGAATCCCATAATGGTGTAATCACTTGTCAGAGTGATGAGGGAACCACAATGGGAATCAGGCTTCCCATTGTCGGGAATTAGCCTTCCCACTTTCCCTTATACTTTCGAAATTTCACATCAAAAATAGGGTAAAAACATCTCTAAGTTATTTCTATTGAGTTTTATGACTTGGCATAGGGATTGCTATTAGTAGAACTATACAACTTTTCAGGAGGTATTCTTTGAACTCAGATTTATCCATCCCTGTCATTGCTATGAAGGGAATCGGGAAAAAATTTGGAAAAGTACGTGTTTTAGAAAATATAGATTTTGAGATATTTCCCGGAGAAGTACATATTCTTGCCGGTGAAAATGGTGCCGGGAAAAGTACGTTAATGAAGATTCTGTCCGGAGTGTATACCAGTTATGAAGGGACCATCTCTATGGATGGTAAGGTCATTGCTCCGGCAACGCCCCTTGAAGCCAATCATATGGGGATCTCCGTAATTCATCAGGAGCTGTCTCTTATCCCCTCTATGAGTGTCAGAGATAATCTGTTTCTAGGACGGCCTGTGACCAGTTTGGGTTTTATCCGCGATAGAGAACAAAATAGAAAAGCACTGTCCGTTTTAAATGATGTTGGGCTCGATGTATCTGCTGATGCCTTTGTCGAGGACCTTTCAATTTCTATGCAGCAGCTGATTGAAATAGCAAAAGCCATCAGTATCAATGCAAAAGTTATTATTATGGATGAACCAAGCAGTTCTCTCAATTCTAAAGATGTGGAAATCCTCTTTTCACTCATTGAGAAATTAAAAGAGCAGGGTTGTGGAATTGTCTATATCAGCCACAGGATGGAGGAGATCGAGAGGTTGGCCAACAGGATTACTGTTCTCAGAGACGGTAAATTTGTTGGTACTTCTCCGGCGGAAAAACTCACTACTCCTAAATTGATCAACTGGATGGTCGGTCGTGAAATGACCAACTTGTTTCCAAGATATGAAATGAACCGGGGAAAAGAGAAACTTCGTATAGAAAATTTATCGGTTTCTGATAATGAGAAAACACTTGTCAAAGGTATAAATCTAACAGTCAATTCGGGTGAAATCCTGGGTATTGCTGGTTTACAAGGTTGCGGTGCCAGTGAGCTTCTAATGGGACTCTTTGGTGGTTACAACAAAAAAACAGCTGATCACATTTTCCTCAATGGTAATGAGATCAGCATTAACAAACCTTCTGACGCCATCAAAAGGAAAATTGCTCTTTTGACAAATGATCGGAAAGCAACGGGACTCGTACTACCTATGTCGATTATCGCCAATATCTGCATGTCGGGACTTGTGGAATTATCCAAGTGGGGCTGGAGAAATATTTTCGGAGAAATATCTGCCGCTGAGAAACAGGGTGAAGCTCTGCAGATTCATGCTTCGTCCTACGAAATGGAGGTCGGTATGCTTTCAGGGGGAAATCAGCAAAAAGCGGCTATTGCGAAATGGATGCAGATCTCACCTGAAGTCCTCCTGCTCGATGAGCCGACCAGAGGGATTGATATCGGAGCAAAACACGAAATCTATCAGCTTATGAATGAGTGGACCAAACAGGGGATCTCAATAGTGTTGATTACTTCGGAAATGCCTGAACTGCTGGCCATGAGTGATCGTGTGCTAGTTATGCACAGAGGTTCGATAACCGCTGAATTTACAAGAGAGGAAGCCGATGCAGAGAAGATTCTTGCAGCTGCAATGGGAAAGGAGACAATAAGAATATGACAGATAGTTTACAGACATTACCTCTGATAAAAAAAGGAGGATTTGTCCAGTTTTTATCCAGCTCCGCAGGTAGAGCAACTATTGCCTTTGTACTGGTTATACTGCTGGGACTGATTTTTAATGCCGACGGAGCATTCTTTAAATTGGGGATGCACAGAGACGCTCTGCGTCAGGCATCGGTATTCGGTATTCTGGCCGTAGGCATGACTGTAGTTATTATAACTGGTGGGATCGATCTTTCTGTAGGAAGTATACTCGCTGTATCGGCCGTATTATTTTCCATACTCACAATACATCTTGATTGGCCTTCCTGGATCTCCATTTTGGCCTGTATTGTCGTAGGAGCCGGGTTGGGAGCTATCTCGGGGGCTCTTATTGCAGTGGCCAAACTTCAGCCTTTTATTGCGACACTTGCCATGATGACCTTTGGACGGGGTGTTGCCAAATACATTACCGGAGGGCAAAAAATATCAACCTATCTGACCAATTCAGACGGGGAAGTGGTCATCAAAAAACTTCCAGGAATATTTAAGGTAATTGATTCGAGAATCATGGGGGGGAATCTTGCCGTTGTTTCAATCATATTTTTGTTTTGTCTCCTTGTCACTTGGCTGCTCCTTGCAAGGCATAAATGGGGAAGAGAGTTGTTTTCCATTGGTGGAAACGAAGAAGCCGCCAGGCTTTCAGGTGTCCCTGTCAAATGGACCAAATTCCTTGCCTATACTGTATCGGGAATTATGTGTGCCATAGCCGGAATCGCCCAGGCTGCCCAGGAAACTCAGGGAGACCCTGAAGCAGGCGGTGGATATGAGCTTACAGCCATTGCAATGGTTGTCATCGGGGGAACAAGTCTGGCCGGAGGCCGCGGGGGGATGGGGTTAACACTTCTCGGGGTTCTCACTATCGGTTATCTGGAAAAGATTCTCAGTATTAATGCAGTTCCCGAATCAGGACGTTTGCTGATTACCGGAGTCATTATTGTCCTTGCGGTATTAACACAGCGGAAAAACAGGAATTAAAGAATAATTTGTTCTCAAAAGGGATTTATCCCAAAAAAAATATCTAGGAGTAAGAAATGAGAAAATCAAGAATCGTTATCGTGTTTATGCTAATCAGCATAATGTTCTCTTCGGTACTTTTCGCCAATGGTCAGGCAGAAGAAAGTACAACAGCTGATAAGGTGTTCACCATCGGTATGAGCCAGTGTAACCTTGGAGAGCCATGGCGTGTTCAGATGAATGCCGATGTGAAATCAGAAGCAGACAAGTATGATAATATTAAAGTGATCTACAAAGATGCTCAGAATGACACTCTCAAACAGAGAGCTCATGTTGAGGAATTTGTAAGTGCTGAAGTTGATCTACTGATCATCAGTCCGAAAGAAGCACAGCCTTTAACTGACCCTGTATCAGCTGCTATGGCAGCGGGTATTCCTGTAATCGTTCTCGATAGAGCAGTAATCGGTGATGACTATACACAGTTCATCGGTGCCGACAACGTAATTATCGGTAAAGCTGCCGGAGAGTGGGTTGTAGAGACATTCGGTGGAAAAGGTGCAAAAGTTGTAGAACTTATGGGTCTTCAGACTTCTCCTCCCGGACAGGATCGACACAATGGTTTCAGAGAGGCTCTTAAAGGTTCTGATGTTGAAGTAATTTTTGAAGCCGATGTTAAATGGCTTGAGCCAAATGCTAGAAAAGAGATGGAGTCAGCTCTCTCCAGATTTGATGATATCGATCTTGTTTACGGACATAACGACCCGGCAACTCACGGTGCCTACCTTGCAGCAAAAGCAGCAGGAAGAGAAGGGGATATCCAGTTTATCGGAATCGATGCTCTTCCCCATGAAGGCGTTGCTTATGTTAAAGACGGAATTCTCAATGCAACATTTCAGTACCCTACGGGTGGTAATGTGGCTATTCAGCAGGCTCTTAAAATCCTTGCCGGAGAAACAGTAGAAAAAAATATCACACTCGGTTCAAGATTGTTCACAACGGATAATGTTGATGCAGGTGGAGTTGAACTTTAATAATTAAAAAAGGTCTCCTTCAGGAATGGAGGGGACTGATTTTTACCTAGTGCTAAGGCTTTTTCTACTAATGAAAAAATAATTCCATTTCAACACAGCCGATACTTAAATATGTTCTATCATCAAAACGATATTATCTAACTGGAAAAATTTAATATTCACCCTGATGTTTCTCAAAAAGGAAAATGAAATATATAAACGTCAGATAAATCTGCAAAATGCACAAGCAACTTTGAAACGCAGAGATAGACCCTTATTCTCCTTGATTTCTAAACTCTCCAAAAGAGCAATCAACTACCTGACTATTATTAATCCTTCAACACTTCTCGATTGGCAACGACTGTTCATCAAGTATTCTTGGACATATAAACATAAAACACCTGGAAACCCGTATCAAAAAAATCAAAAACATAATCCTGGAAATGAATATTGAGAATCAGCTTTGGGGCTGTCATAGAATAGCAGATGAGCTAAAGAAACTTGGAATCGAT
Source organism: Oceanispirochaeta sp. M1 (assembly GCF_003346715.1). Taxonomy (NCBI): domain Bacteria; kingdom Pseudomonadati; phylum Spirochaetota; class Spirochaetia; order Spirochaetales; family Spirochaetaceae; genus Oceanispirochaeta; species Oceanispirochaeta sp. M1. The sequence continues at coordinate 68,171 of NZ_QQPQ01000016.1, read as the reverse complement.
TTCATGACAATTGGCACTCTATTCGGTAAAAAATTTTATCTTCTTATTATACAAGAACTGAAAACCCGGAGGTTAATCCATTATGATTTGACTGAAAAGCCAAGTAGATAATTTGTAAAACAAAGAATTGAACTATTTTCAGAGGACTTTTCAGATAAGAAAACTCTAATTTACGATAATTCTTCTCAATTTACATCTATTGAATATGAATGTATGACATCAAGGGGTTAATAATTATTCATCAGCTCCCAATATGAATGCTTTTACAGAGAGAGTTATCGGAAGTATCAGATGGGAAGCAATGGATCATTTTCTATTGTTCTCAGAGAATCAGATTTGGAAAATCTAGACTACTACAATCATCTGAGGCCACAACAGGGAATAAACGCAAGTCCTAGTGGAAAACAGATCCCCGGCTTTGGAAATATCAAAAAGGTCCAGATATTAGGTGGGCTACACCATAATTACTTTCTGAATAGTGCCTGAAAATTGAAAAAGCCATAGGACTACAAGAAAATGATCCGTGCTTTCCGTCTGATACTGCTGTTTTATGGTTTTTTCTTCTCATATAATTGATTTTTATACTGGTATCTAAAGTTTTTGGGATCATTTACTCCTCCGAACTCATATTTCAGGTAATAAACCATTTATAAAATCAGTAAATTCTAACGCTAATATAGATGCCTTTATTATATGAGCTTAGTAGTTTATATAGAAAAATTACTACATAAGTGCTGAAATACGGCTCTATATAGCAATATGTGAACGACATAAGGATGATGATAAAGTTTTCAGGAAAGCTAATAGAACCTAGAACATATTTCAGTATCGGTAGTATAAAATATGGAATAATTTCTATTTAGTCGAAAAAGCCATAGTACGGGATATCGGAAGAGTTGAAAAAATTACATTCTGGAATCTTGTAATTCATAATTTATCACTCCGGATAAATACTTCTTGACAGAGTCATTCTTTCGATATAGCATATGTCGTGCACGTTACCGAAGAATGCGGTAACGTGAACGACACTTTTTATTCTTTTCGGTAACGTGCACGGACCGAATATAATATCATGGAGGGAATATGAAAAAATTACTTTGGATCATAACGATCGTATTAACTACCGCTGGATTTTCTTTTGCAGCTGGAGATCAGGAAGCTTCAGCTGAATCGCCAAAAATTATTATGAATACTTTTGACGATCTTTGGCCCGAATACATGGAAGAGGCACTGATAGCTGCCGGATTGGGAGGAACTGTGGAATTTAGCACTGTTCCTCAAAACCAATATGAAACAAACCTTAAGATTCAAATAGCCTCAGGAGAGGTGGGAGACCTTATCTGTATGGATGCGCCCACAATCGCTTACTACGCTGACATGGGTGCATTAGAATCGTTGGATGCCTATTGGAATAAGGATGACTTTAATGATCTCGTAGGGTCTGCTAAAGAAGCTGTGAGTTGGAACGGCAATATTTGGGCTGCTCCTCTAAATGAATCTAACTGTGTTTTATATTACAACAAGGAGATGTTTGAAAAAGCTGGAGTTTTAGCAGTCGAAGGAGTCGAAAACGCATGGACTCTGGATGATTTTCTAGACGCGGCAAAGAAGTTGACTGTGAAGAATGAAAAAGGTGAAACTGAAGTATATGGGATTATGCCACAGATGTTCAGTATTGACCAAAAAAACGAAGGTATGACTTATACCCAGATGCTGTGGACCTGGTGGTTCGGAGCTGACATAATCAGCCCCAACGGAAAAACTGTTGATGGTTATTTTAACAGTCCCGAAAGTAAATCGGCTCTGCAATTTTATGCTGATCTGTTCAATAAATATGAGGTAGCACCTTCTACATCAATGGTAAATTTCTTTGCCGGAGAAAAGGTTGCTATGTATATTAATGGTCCCTGGATGACTGGGGTCTGGAAGAACAACTATCCCGAGTTTAATGATAAATGGGGGGCAATGCCTCTACCCCGAGGTGCGGCTGCCGCAAGTAATTCAGGCAGCTGGAATATAGCAGTAACAGCTCAATCTGAGAACAAAGAGGCTGCTTTTGCTGTTCTTCAGGCCATTACTGGTAAAGAAGGCGCCGCCATCTATTGTAATGAAAGTGGTAATCTTCCTGCCAGAAAATCTGTACTGGATAAAACAGATATGAGCACTCCACCCTTCAATGTCATTCAGGAGCAGCTTATGATGACATCAAAAGCCAGACCGGTGACGCCTAATTACCCTGTCATCTCAGAAGCATATATGAATGCATTCAATGCCGTAGCCTATGGTCAGGATGTTGATTCAGCCTTTAAAGAAGCCGTACAGATCATGAATGATAGTTTGGCCGATAAATAAAAAAATAAAATAAAATGTGGGAGCCGAATAGAGTCTGTCTCTATTTGGCTCTGATGAACCAAGGAGTTTTTGGTGGGAAGTAACCAAATACTGAAAGAAAAGAATAGACGTAGTGAGACTATAGATGCCTTTGTTTTTATATTTCCTGCATTGCTCATTATTTCCATCTTTATTATATATCCCGGAATTAGACTTTTCTGGTACAGCTTGACTGATATTGAACTTATGGGACGGGGAGAGTTCATTGGCCTTAAAAATTTCATTAAAATTCTAAGCAGCTACAGCTTTCGGAAGTCCTTATCAGTCAGTGCTATTTTCATGGCTGCTGTCGTGGTTTTTCAAACGACCTTATCTTTGTTAGCTGCGGTACTTGTCAATGATGAAACACCGATCATCAAAATGTGCAGAGTTTTATACTTTTTACCCGTCGTTTTTTCATTCGTGGTTGTAGGTTACCTCTGGCGAGGGCTATATAATTCGGACTATGGCCTTATAAATGAAATAATCTCTGCAATTGGATTTAAAAAGCAGGGTTTCCTGGACAGTCCCGATCAAGCTTTGATGTCCTTGATAATTACATGTATCTGGAAAACATGGCCATTTTTTATGATGATTCTATTAGCAGGATTAAAAGAAATACCTCCCAGCCTTTATGAATCAGCCGAGATTGACGGTGCTGGAAAAATCAGACAATTTATTGCTTTGACACTTCCCATGATGAAACGATCTATTCTGTTCGTTCTTGTAATTACGACAATGGATTCAGTTGTCAAAGTATTTGTTCCTGTTTTTGTCATGACCAGCGGAGGTCCGATGGGATCGACAGATATGTTGGTCCATCATATCTGGAGGACGGCCTTCAGACTTGGGAAATTTGGAGAAGCTTCGGCAATGTCGGTGATTCTGTTCCTATTTGTCCTGATCATCAATTTGCTACAGCTGAAAATTGGAGAAAATGATGAAACAACATAAGAAAACACATCCCGTTGTCATTGCCATTCTGGCCCTTCTGATGCTCTCCGTTCTTCTTCCCATGATATGGGGGTTTTTCCTCTCTTTTCGCTCAAATGAAGAGATAGCTGGAATGTCCGGTCTGGATATTCATTCCATTATTCCGGAAGTTTTCACTTTTATCAACTATTTCAACTTTTTTGATCAGACTAATTTTCCAAGGGTTCTGGTGATAACTCTCTATGTCTGTTCGACTGTAACAGTGATCAGTCTTCTTATTAATACTATGGCTGCGTATGCTTTTGCAAAATTGTCATTTCCCGGTAAAGATTTAATATTCTCAATTATTCTGGCAACTCTGATACTGCCCATAGAACTTCTTATCATACCCTTGTATGGACAAATCTTAAAATTCGGTATGGTCAATAAGTTGAGTAGTTTAATCATTCCCTTTGTGGCAAGTGGCTTCGGAATCTTCTATATGAGGCAGTTTATCAAGGGGATACCGGTAGAACTAGAAGAAGCAGCTTATATGGACGGATGCAGTCGATTCGTTATTTTCTTTAGGATTGTTCTCCCCCTTTGCAGAACCGCACTGGTCACTCTGGGTGTTATCATTTTTCTTCAGCAATGGGATAGTTTTCTTGTACCTGTGACATTTATTAGCAGCAAAGAGAAAAGAGTTCTTCAGGTTATCTTGACGGATCTACATTCAGGAGTTTATTTCAATGATTATGGAATCCTTTATGCTGGAATTGTTATCGCCTCTGTGCCAATTCTTCTCCTTTTTGCTTTTATACAGAAATACTACATGGAGGGTATAGCGTCCTCAGGAATCAAAGGATAAGACATGAATCTAAACACAAGTAAGAAAAGAATCTTTTTTGATATGCACTTCCCCGAATGGGAGGGGCAGGGAATTGCCGAGGCTTTCTCTCCAGAACATATAGCTTCTGAGATGTCAAATGCGGGAGTTGATTCAGTGATTGCCTTTGCAAAGTGTCAGTACGGAAACTTCTACTATAATACTAGTGAGGGACACAAACATAAGGGACTGAAAACGCAAAATCTACTGCTTGAATTGACGGAGTCTTTAGCTGAACGAAATATTGCTACAATTGCCTATTACTCAGTGTCATGGGATGAAAGGGAGGCCGAAAAGCATCCAGACTGGTTAGTTGAAAATTTTCATGGTACACGAGGAAACCTTGAGTTCACACGTTGGAAAACTCTTTGTATTAACTCCCCATATAAAGACGTCGTAATGCGCCAATTGTCTGAAATAGCAGGCCAACCCGGACTGAAGGGCCTTTGGATTGATATGACAATTATTGGAAATGATTGCTGTTTCTGTCCTCATTGCCTTGAACAATACAAGAAAAAAACAGGACGTGATCTAAAGGGGGATTTCTTAAATGATATAATATCATTTAAGAAATTTCGTTATGATTATATCGAAAAATTCTATTCTGAAATTTACACTCTTATCCGGAGAGTTAATCCGGAATTAAAAATCACCAATAATTATTGGGGCTACCCTTATTCTTCATACAACATGGGAAGCCGTGCCATTGGAGCACTTACAGAGGCTGACTATGTTACAGGAGAAGCTTATACCGATTGGACAGGTATTTTGGCACCTGCCATTTTTACAAGATTTCTAAGGGGAGTTGCCAAAGACAGGCCTTTTGAAGCTCTTTTGGGGCGGTTTAACAACACATGGGATTACACAAGGAAACCAGCATTGCAATTGGCATTGGAATGTTTCAGTGTCTTTTCCCAGGGAGGAACCGTTACCATCGACGATGAACCCTATGCTGATGGATCCATCGATAATGAACTATATCGAAATGAATTGAAACAGATTTTCTCTCAGATGGATAAATTTGCACACTGTATTCAAGGTGAGAGAGAAAAGTTTGCTGCCATATATCACTCTCAGAAGAGTAAAGATCTTGAGAAAGATGAGAATGCCTTTATAAGAAAGATCTCGGGAAGTTTTAAACTACTGTACGATATGAATTTCCCAGTAGATTTCGTTTTTGATGAACTCATTGATAAAGCGGAAGATTTGTCTTCATATGCCTTGATCATTCTACCTGAAGTCCTTTTATTTAATGAGAATGAAAAAGAAATCTTCTTAGATTACACCCGCTCGGGAGGGCATATCCTCTCCTTCGGCAACTGCGGTTTTGATGAATCCTTCTGGAATGAAATGAAGATAAAGCAGATTAAAAAAACGGATGATGAAATATCATATTTTTCAATGCCATCCTTTCAGGCCGCCCCCCTCATGGTAAGAGGATTCTTTCAACCCTATGAGGCCTTATCACAGGATGTACGAACATCTGGTTCTATTCTGAGACCTATAAGGGGTAAAAAGCCCAATGATTTTTTCCATAATAATCTGCCTGCACCAGGGCAGGACAGCGGTTGGCCGGGACTCCTCACCAGAAATTATGGAAAAGGTGGATGCACTTTCCTGCCCCAGGCTCTGGCTTTTCACTATGCCAAACAACCACTGCGTCCTTACCGTGATCTTATACAGAATCATCTAAAGTCATTGGAACTGACACCACGCATCAGCATTATAGCTTCAAAAAGACCAGACTTCGTGATTTATGATCAGGGAGAAAATATATATATCCATATAATGGTTCCCGGCAGCGATCCTCAGGTTTGTTGTGGGTTGATGGATTCGATGGATGGGAATTTCGAGAGACCCTATGAATTGATGGAAGAAACCATGCCGGTTCTGAATATCCAGATTGACCTTAGTTCCCTGAATGGCCGTCTTGAAATTGAATCTCTGGTGGAAAATAATACAATCGAACTCAAACAGGAAGGGGCTTTCCATATAATGGTCATTGACAAAATCACACTTTGGGATATCATCAGGATTAAAGTAAAATAAGATGAAAGAAAGAATAACAACAAAAAAACTGGCTGCAATATGTAACGTCTCTTTAGGAACGGTGGATCGTGCTTTAAACAATCGCTATGGTATAAGCCCAAAAACCAGAGATTTAATATTACAGAAAGCCAAAGAATATGAATACACACCCAATCATATAGGAAGGAGCCTCCAGTCGGGGAAAACATCTGATATTGGTGTAATAGTTCATGATCTGGACAATCGGTTTTTTTCTCAGCTTGTTAATTCTATTCAGCAAGCCGCATGGGAGCGTGGATTTTACATACAACTAGCCGTAACCTTAAGAGATCCCCAACGAGAGAGGATAATTCTTGAGCATATGGTTGAACGAAATATGGATGGTATACTTCTTTTTCCCGCAGGGAAAGGTTCGGATCTGGATGATTATCTACAGTCTCTTGTACAACCAGTAATTTGTATGGGAAACAAAATCTCAGAGAATTGCAGATCTAGCCTTATTGGTTTGGATGACCGCAATATTCTATTCAGTACGGCTTCTACTCTGGCAGAAAATGGCTATGATAATTTCCTCTTTGTTGCGCCATTCATCGATGAATCCGAGGGCATGAATAATTATGAGACGGATGAACGATTCAAAGGTTTCAGTGAAGCCCTGATAGAAAAAGGCCTTCCCTGGCAATACTTGAAAAACTGGAATTATTTACAGGATATTGTGAGAATAATACAGGGAAATCAAAAGACAGCCGTTGTCTGTTCCAGTGATATTTACGCTTTGGAAGTATTGAAACATCTGAAAAATAAGGGAATCCATATTCCGGAAGATGTGGGAGTCATGGGATTTGATAACCTTGATATCTTGACTTATGTCGAACCGGCGCTGGCTACGATTCATTATCCAGTCAAGGAAATGGGTATGACTGCTGTAGAACTACTTCTGGACAGGATAAGCAATCCAGAACAAGCTGTTCAAAATATTTTTGTACCTGCAGAAATCCTGTGGAGAGAATCAATATAGGAAAAGGTTGGTGTACCGTAGTTTTATTTTATCGAGAGTTGGATTAAGTGTTGCTTCAGAAATGATGATGAAACTCTACAGTTTTTAGACGGCGACTTCATTTGTAGAGATTTACAAATGAAGTCGCCGATAATGAAAGTATGTTCAACTTTATTCAATATTTTTATTAGTATGGGTTTCCCTCAAATCTGTAGACACTTACTAGCAAAAAACTTAAGCATATAATTCTATCTGTCGATAAAATTGAATCGCCCTGAATTTGCAGGAAACTAAAATCTGTGAGAAGATTAAGGTATGGCAAAGATGAAAAGGTATTCAAAAGAAGTTCAAGAGAGAACAGTAAAACTAGTTTTTGAGCATGAAAATGAATATGACTCTCAATGGAAAGCAATCTTGTCGATCTCGGGAAAAATATTGCCGGGAAAAGCTTCCAATATCTGAACCGAGCTCATTCTGGGTTCTGCCTTTATTTTCACGGTCTGTCTTAAGATAAGCACCAGAAGAAAATGATTCCTTTACCTCATTAAACCAGTCAGTCTCAAATGGATCAATATATGAATCATTTTGTACTTCCAGCATCTCTCCATATTCGCTTCGAAGAGTGGATTAGCATTATCGATGATTCTCTATGAGTATATTCCGACTGATCTGTATATGATTCTAGAAGATCTGTAGACTTTTTCTTATCTTGTCAGAGCAATTATTCTTCTATACAAATTCTGATTGAAGTTGACTCAAGTACTTTCTTCTCCGGATAAGCTGAAATTTAGATGGCTGATTTTTCTATTTATTATTCTTACCATTTTCAGACTCTATTCTCTGGTGGAGATTTTTTTAATTATTATGGGAATCCAGATTCCTGAAATGATGGACAAAGTTGGGCATATGCCGCTCTCCATGACCCATCTGGACTGTTTCTATAGCATTGTCAAAGTCAGTATCAAAACAGAGTATGATTATTGATACTTTAATAACATTGTCCTATCGGGCTGTAATACTGGGATTCTAATCTGCCGTATCCGGCACCCACCCGAAGTTCTTGTGGTAGGATCATTCCGGATGTCTCCATTTCAAAAGGCTTCTGAGGAATCAGTACTACCAGTCCATAAAACCCAGATTTTCTTGATGGTTCATCTGGATTTGGAGTTTGTTCATTTCAGGGCTGATATTGATTTTCTGTTCTTCCATAATGAGTTCTGGGCTGAAGTTTCCCGGCTTTACTTGAAACCGCAGGGACATCTATAATAGGCATTGAATTACATCAATATGGAATAGGACTTGAAAATAGCTGTCACAGAGACCAGCCTCATCCATGCCACTCTTCCAAACGTCAATAAACAGTACGCATTTATCATAGTTGCTAAGAGGGGTAGATTAATGAACCATTCAGATATTAGGGCTGCTCTCAAAAAGCACTATGGATTCGATGATTTTAGAACAGGCCAGGAAGAAGTGATCTCCCGGATAGTGGAGGGTCATTCTACGGCAGCAATATTTCCCACGGGAGCCGGGAAATCTCTTTGCTATCAGCTCCCTGCTCTTATGCTTCCTCATCTGACTTTGGTGGTCTCTCCTCTGCTTTCCCTCATGCAGGATCAGCTGGATTTTCTCCTCACTCACAATATTCCCGCGGCTCGTCTGGACTCCTCTTTAAGGGGAGAAGAGTATAATTCCATACTCACTCAGGCTGTAAAGGGGGATCTTAAAATCCTGATGATTTCTGTGGAACGCTTTAAAAATGAGAGGTTTAGAAACAGGCTTCAACAGATGAAGATATCCTTATTGGTCATCGATGAGGCTCACTGTATCTCAGAGTGGGGGCATAATTTCCGCCCTGAATATCTTCGGCTGCCGGATTATCAACAGGAGTTTTCCATTGAGAAAGTACTCCTTCTTACAGCTACGGCCACCGAAAAGGTGAGGGCAGACATGTGCCGTAAATTTCTGATTGCCCCTGAAAACCTTATCTACACCGGGTTTTACAGGAAAAATCTTACATTGAAGCTGAGTCCGGTGGAAGAACGGGATAAAAAGAAAAAACTCTTATCAGATATCAGCTCCTCCCCGGATGATCCCACAATTGTTTATGTGACCCTACAGAAAACAGCCGAAGAAACGGCTGCCTTCCTCTTGGCACAGGGGATCGATGCCGCTCCCTATCATGCGGGTATGAAGAATGAGGAACGGGAGGCCATTCAGGCAAGATTTATGGAGGGATCTCTTTCCTGTGTGACCGCTACCATTGCCTTTGGTATGGGCATTGATAAAAGTGATATTCGCCGGGTTATTCATTACGACCTACCTAAATCAATAGAAAACTATAGCCAGGAGATCGGCCGGGCCGGCCGGGATGGTAAAGAATCATTGTGTGAGGTCTATGGGAATACTGACAAGCTCCCGGTTCTTGAGAACTTTATCTATGGAGACAGCCCGGACAGGGAGGGAATCTTCCAAGTGCTGGAGATGATTAAAGAGAGCCCCGGGGTCTGGGAGACTAAACTGCCAACCCTGAGCCGGGATGTGAACATCCGTCTACTCCCTTTGAAGACTTTATTAGTCTATCTCACCATGAAGAAAATCCTGGAGTCTATGTATACCTACTTTGAGGAGTACAGTTTCAAATATCTCAATCCTCCGGAGGAGATACTCTCCCAGTTCATTGATGAGAGGAAGTCTTTTGTTCAAAGCATACTGGAGAACTGCCACTCTAAAAAAGTCTGGACTTCTGTGGATATGGAGAGCATTGAACGCAGTTTCCCGGATCAGCGGAAAAGGGTTCTCACGGCACTGGACTATTTTGCAGAGAAGCAATGGATAGAGCTCCAGGCCAAACAGGCTGTGGATGCCTATAGGGTTCTGAATCATACCTTCCTTACAGATGATCTTGCTGATGAACTGTACCAGCTGTTTCAGGAGAAGGAAAAGTCAGAAATTCAGAGAATTCACAGAATGATACAATTCTTTGAGAGTGAGAACTGTCTTAGTCGGGAGCTTGCATCCTATTTTGGGGAGGAACTGGCTTTTGAAAACTGCGGGCATTGTTCTGTCTGCCTGGATGGACCTGTCATTTTGCCGGGGAGGGGGGACTCCAAAGACTTCTCTGATAATGATATTTCCACTTATCTCACAGAAATCAGGCCCCTCCTGGGCCCCTTGGCCAGCTCTGTTAATCTGACCCGTTTTCTCTGCGGTATCAGCACACTCTTGATGTTGGCAGTAAAGGCCAGGAAATTGAAGGGATTCGGAGCTCTGGAAACTTACCCCTTTAATGATTTACTTCAGAGAATAGAACAGATTCAGTCTTCTGATTTCTGACATTAAAAAACAGTAGGATAGGACCACAAGTAGAGCTCCTGTTGTGACAATTAATTATGCAAAAAGTAAATCTGGACTAAAATATTGAATCATTCTGGTGTATAAGGTTTTTCAAGATTTTAGATCTTCAAATTATCTGCATGTATATTACGAGTTACTTCTTAAGAGTCCTTATCATCTTCTCCCGGTATTCAGTAGGATACATTCCAGTCTTCTTATGGAAAATCCGGCTAAAATAGAGAGGATCTTCATATCCGGTTTCCCATGAAATTTCCTTTATTTGCTGAGGTGGATCATAGGAAAGGAGCCTTTTTGCCGCTTCCATTCGGACTGAGAGAAGATATTTTGTAGGAGAGAGTCCCGTTTCAACTTTAAAAGCTGTATTCAGTATTGCTATAGAAACTCCACTCATATCAGCAAGACTGGATGAATCAATATTATCTTTAAAGTTTTTTTGTATATATTCCTTGATATTCTCAATGGAGAATGGTGATGTTTCGTCGGGAAGAGCCCAGTGTATACGAGTTTTTAATTCTTCAACAATCAGCTCTGGCTGAAAATCAAAACTGGAGAGTTTCCTTATCAGATTTTCAATTATCTGATGGATAATGGATTGAGGGATATTCAAGCGTAGAGAATAATGCTCTGTTAAAATGCGATCCAAAGCTCTTATACCTTCAGAAAGTGATATCAACGGTATTTGTCGATTCATTCCATTTCGAAGAATCTTTTCAAGAATTAGAAAGAAATCTTCTTCTCTATTCGTTTTCAAATGTAGTCGAAGCTCCCATTCTACATCCTGAGAAAACAATGGGCTTGAAGCTTTTCGTGACTGTTTCATGGTCGCATCAAATAGTCCACTTTGAGACCATTTCCCATTCTCCCAAATTTTCTGAGTCATTCGTAAGCAGTCGTTTTCCCAGTTTTCATAAACGGGATTCTCCTGTGATAAAATCAGAAAACCATTTGAGATTCCTGAGTCCTCCAGACTTTGTTGATAAGAAGAACTCCCCGAGAACAGAAACAGCCTGCATCCATCTCCCCTGGCTTCAATTTCAAGGCAATAGGCTGGAGTTAGTTTTCCGGTCTTTTGCCAGAGTTGTATCAGGGATTGTGTGCTCGATGGTTGGTTGAGGTAAAGAGCCAGCTTATATGGTTTTAAGCTGTTCAGTGTTTGAGTGATTCTAGTTGAGGACTGCCTGTCCTTTCCTGAAGAGTTAAATAGTATCCTGCGGAGAAGATTGGTTTTTGTTTCAGTCAGAGAGTTTTCTGCTTTTTTCAAAACTTCTATAACCTTTGATTCCTCTACCGGTTTCAGAAGGTAATCCAGAATTCCCAACTGTAGTCCTTTTCGGGCATATTCAAAATCCTGATAAGCACTGATCAGAATAATTGGGATATCCGGCCTTTCTTTTTTTACAGCTTCTGAGACTGCCAGACCATCACAAAAAGGCATACGTATATCACTGATGATTATATCCGGATGAAGAGATCTAGTAAGCTCCATTGCCTTCCGACCGTTATTCGCAATTCCACAGACCTCGAAAGGAAGATCAAGATTCTCTATCAGCTTAGTTAGGCGTATAAGATGATGCGGCTCATCATCAGCGAGCAAGATCCTGAACAAAGGGACCTCCCAAAGTTATTAAATTATCTCCCATATGGCTCTCCAGTTCGAATATCATATCATCTCCATAGAGCAAGCGCATTCTGGTTATTGTATTCATAAGAGCCAGACCGCCGAGTGAGTGATTTAACGTTCTTTCCTTTATATTTGATAAAGACTCGGTTTTCAACAAAAGAAGTTCTTTTCTTTTTTCCTGTGGAATTCCACTACCGTTATCTTTAAAACTGATGGTCCAAAAAGCATTGTTTCTGATTCCTATACGAATTTTCATACTCCAAGGAGGAGGAACATTCTGATAACCGTGACTGAAGGCATTTTCTGCAATAGGTTGGAGGATTAATTTAGGAACGAGGCAGGTATTCAGTCTATCCTGATCCAGAACTATAGAGAAATCAAAAAGTGGATCATAATGAGACTTCATCAGGGTAAGATAATCATGAAGATGGCTGATCTCCTCTTTTAAAGGGACCGGATTCATATCTGGTCTTCCTAAGTATCGAAGTGAACGGGAAAGCCGTTGACAGACTTCTTCAATCTTACCAGTATCCTCCTCAACAGCTAGATTGCTGATATGAGCCAACATATTATAGAGAAGGTGAGGATTCATCTGGTTCTGAAGAGCCGTCATATGAGCTCTGGCCTCACTCTCTTTACTCTGCAACTGCTCATCCACCGAATCCTGCAGTCGTTGAAACATTGTTTGAAAGCCATTATTAAGCTGTTTGACAATTTGATGGGAATCCTTCTCCTCCAGGGTAATTTTAAGATTCTGAAGATTGACCTGGTAAATAGATTCATGCAGCTCCTTCAAAGGATTTGTTAAAATCCTACTGAGAATTTTAATGATCATAGATCCGAAAATGAGAAGCAGCATGGCTAGGAGGATATAAATAAGTTGTAAATCCCTGACTGGTGTTAGGAAAATTCCCGCATCCTGGTATAGACTTAAAGTCCAACCTGAGTATTCCGAAGATGCGAACATTACATAATATTTGTATCCTGTTTCAGGATCTCGTGTAATTTTAAATCTGTTTTTTATTATTTTTTCATTATATCCAACATCATTGATCCAAGACTGATGAGACTCTGGGAATGTATTATATAGGATATCACCATTTTCATCTTTAAGTACAAAAGCAGCTCCGGGAAGGTTTGATTCAAGTAATTCTGTTATTAAAGAAAATGGCTCCTGAATTTGAATATAGCCAAAGTGAAAATAAAGATCTTTGAATTCTCTGTATACTGAAATAACCGGATCGGAAACACGGTTATACCAGAGATCATCTTCGGGAGCCACAAACAATCGGCCTCCATCTCGGGCATCAATTCGATCTGCTATTGTGTCTATGATTCCCTGATTGTAAAATTCTAATACCATATTCCGGCTGACTGGTTGCCAACCGAAATCGATGTAGTCTCCCTGACGAGTGAATAGTGAGATCCTGAGAGGGATTGCTTCAGGCCCGATCATCTGGCTGAGTACAGACCGAACAATACGGGAATCGTTGTAATCCTGAATAAAATGATTCTGCTGCTTATGCTCTGCGGTCTGTTCCATAATACTTTTCAATTCACTCTGATAGAGGATCTTCAGGGCAATATTATCCATTCTCCATAATTCTTTTTCCAGTGACTCCAAAGTTTGCTCCAGAATATGAGATTGGTTGATTACTAGAAGATCTTTGATTGATCTTTGGAAATATAAATTTGAGAGTAAAGTGTTTGCAGCCAGGAAGATGATAAGTATCAGAGAAAAGGAAATCTGAATTCGTCTTGGGAGCGAGTATTTTATGAGCATAGTGAAAATATATACCACCATCAGATCAGAAGAAAGAGAGAAACTAAAATGTCCATATAATAGTCGAATAAAGTACATGTACTTATGAAGGTATTGAACCAAATAATAAATAATATCTTTGTAAAGAAGAAAAGGAGTTTTTATGAAAAAAATATTTTTCCTAGTGGTCTGTCTTAGTCTCGCATCTCTTATCTGGGCAAATGGAGTTCAGGATAAGAAAGAAGAAAATTTTCAGGATGTCAGTTTATTGACCTCTTCTGCTAAATTCAAGGAAGCTTATCGGGCTATCGCATTGAAAATGGAACAAGAAGAAGGACTTCAAATCGATATACAGGTCATTCCTGATGACCAATATCAAAACCTTATCCAAATAAAACTCACAAGTAATGAAGTCCCTGATGTTCTAATGCAGAATGCTCCTGAGCAATATTTTGCAATGAAAGCAAAAGAAACGATGGTTGACCTTTCAGATCAGCCATGGGTTTCAAAAATGTTAAATCCTGGAATGGTTACCGATAAAGAAGGAAAAGTCTGGGCAATGCCTCAGGAATCCGGTTCATTTTTCGGGGCATGTTATTACAATATGGATCTTTTAGATGAACTCGGTATAGAAGATCCAGCTCCAAAAACCTTTAATGAGTTTGTTGATCTTCTAAAGGAAATCAAAATTGCGGATACGAATGTGGTCCCTCTATACATGAATCATCGAGATTCCTGGACAACTCAGATATTCATGACAGCGGGCTATTCTATAGCACTGGGAGATGATGGACCTACTGTATATGGTGATATCATGGAAAATAAAAGAAAATTTTCTGATGTCCCTGAATTTAAAGCAGTCCTCAAACAGTTTAAAACTTTAATTGATGAAAAACTAGTCAATCAAGATCATCTTTCTGCAGGATATGATGATGGCCTTGCTGCAGTTGCTTCTGGTAAGTCAGCAATGGTTTATAATGGTGAATGGGTCATTTCCGGTCTAGAAGCAGAAGGAGCCAGAATTGGCGCCTTTCCTATCCCATGGACAGATAATGACCTAATGAGTACAGGAGCGTATGTTCAGGGATTTTTCATCCCCAATAAAGCCAATAATATTGAAGGAGCTTTGAAATTCCTTGAACTCTATTCATCTTCTGAATATATGGATATTTATTATGATGAGAATCCAGGATTTCCTGCTTTCAAAAATGTGAATGGGGGAGATGTAAATCCAGAACTTATGGCAATGGTTAATAAATATATGGAGAATAATGCTACGGTTTACCAGATGAATGACTTTATGGCACCTCTTAGCGCTCTTTGGGGAGAACTTTGGGGGGCATATGTGGAGTATGCAGCAGGGAATATGGATGTTGATGAAGTCCTGAAATATTGGGATGACGTCGCAGGCAATCATATGGAAACAACCGGCCAAGCTGGCTGGTAAAGTAAAATATTTCGGAGAACGGATACTCATTTTGGGTGTCCGTTCCGTATTACAGGAAAATTTATGAATAATTACAACAGATACTATCCCATCAGTTTTCTGCTTCCGGCATTAGTTATTTTCGGTTTTTTTTTTATACTCCCGACAGTGATGGGTTTTCTTCTGGCATTTACCCAATACAGTTCGTATCAGCAGACTCTTTCATTTATTGGAATAAAAAATTTTTTGTTTCTTTTTCAACATCCGCAATTTCAAACAGCATTTTGGAATACGATCAAATATGCACTATTTAGTACTCTGTTGAAAACTTTATGTGGATTGATTTTAGCTCTACTGCTTATCGCACCGCTTAGAACCAGTTCAATTTTAAAAACACTATTCTATCTACCGGCCATTCTCAGCCCAATTATTGTGGCAGTAATGTTTCAGACTGTTTTTCGAATGGATGGATTACTCAATGGATTTTTGAATAGCTTTGGACTGAGTTTTCTAGTTCAGGACTGGATGGGACAGAAATCGACAGTTCTAGGGACCGTCATTACAATGGATGTCTGGAAATGGGCTGGATTTAACATGGCAATATTCATTGCAGGCCTGCAATCGATTCCCTCTTCATTTTTCGAAGCAGCATCTATGGATGGAGCCAGTTATTTTCAAAAAATAGTGAATATTACTTTACCATTATTAATGCCTGCAATGAGTATTAATATGACCTCTAACTTCATAGGGGGCTTAAATGTATTCGAACAGGTTCTTGGACTTACAGGAGGAGGACCTGGATATTCTTCACAAGTTATTGGGACATTAGTCTATCAGTCATATAGTCAGGGCTACTATGGCCGGGCATCAGCTATGGGAATGATTCAAATTCTAATAACTCTCGTTCTGGGGACAGCAATGTATTCATATCTCAGCAAGAGAGAGGTGACCTATTGATGATATTAAATAATTCGAAGAAGATGATCCGGTTTATCTTACTCTGGATTCTCTCCTTAATACTTTTGTCACCAATTTTGATGGTTGTTCTGGGGTCATTTAAAACAAAGGGAGATGCTGCTCATTTTGCTCTCTCTTTTCCGGACCCTTGGCAGTTTAAAGCATATATACATGTAATTTCAGAGAGTTCATTCTTACGTTCTTTTTTTAATAGTGTATTTCTAACAACAGTCTCTACCATATTTGTCTTACTGTTTTCAGCACCAGCTGCTTTTGTAATAGCACGTAGAGATTCTAAAGCAATGAAAATAGTTTTTCTTTCATTTATGCTTGGAATCATTGCTCCGCTATCTGTTATTCCAACAGTAGTTCTGATTAGAACTTTTAATCTCTACGGGAGTTACTGGAGCGGAATCTTCTTATATTTAGCTCGTTTTATCCCCTGGAGTCTATTTCTTGTGACCGGTTTTGTCAAAACCATTCCAAGAGAGCTTGATGAAGCAGCCATTCTAGACGGCTGTTCTCCTTTGAGGATGTTCTGGCAGATTATCATGCCTTTATTGCGATCCATTCTTCTGACAAGTGTTGTTTTTATAGCCATGAATGTCTGGAATGATTTTCAGATTCCTATTTACTTTTTCAGCTCTTCTGATAAATGGACAATGCCTCTGCTGGTATTCAATTTCTTCGGACAATACATGAGGCAGTGGAATCTTGTATTTGCCTGTCTTATTTTGACAGCATTGCCAATTTCAATTTTATACTTATTTGTACAAAAATATATAATCGCAGGAATGACACAAGGTGCAGTGAAAGGATGATCAATTATGAATGATAAACAAAGAAGAATTAGAAAATTCTCAGATCTTGGATTTGGATTGGTTCTACACTGGGGGCTATATTCCTTGTACGAGAGAGGAGAGTGGGTACAGTATGCGCACAACCTCGATATAGCAAGTTATAAAAAGAGAATAAGCGATTTTAATGCAGCTGGTTTTGATCCTCAGAGTATTGCTTCTCTGGCTCGCAAAAACGGAGCTGGATTTATCATACTGACAACAAGACATCATGATGGTTTTTCATTATATGATACTAATGGATTAAATGATTTTGATGCTCCCCATTCTTCTGCTAATAGAGACTTGATAAAGGAGTTTGTTTCAGCTTGCAATGATGAAGGCATCCTTCCAATATTATATCACACAACACTCGATTGGCAGTGGAATGGCAAGACTACTATGGAACTGGATAATACGGAATTTGATAACTATCTTGATTACCTTTACGAATCAGTTGAAATCCTTTGTTCTAATTATGGACAAGTTGGAGGCTTTATATTTGATGGTAACTGGAGCCGTCCTGATATGGATTGTAAGTATGATCGTTTATATGGAATGATTCGAAAACATCAACCAGATGCAATTATCATGGATAACACTGGTTTGGAACGTCCTGGAGTTAGGGATCATCATGAAATTGATGCTGTGACATTTGAACAACATGCTATATGTGAAGAAAATATTACGTACGGAGATAATATTGCGGCCCTTCGGTGGTTAACATTTAATGATCATTGGAGTTGGAGCTGTAGAGATTTCAATTTCAAAAGCGGTAAGGAAATCATTGAAGGTCTGGTGCAAAGCCGTCGTTTTGGAGCTGTTTATACTTTGAATATGGGACCGCTTGCTGATGGTAGCCTGGAAGAGATGGATTTGGCCTTAATAAATAAAATCGGTAGATGGATGGAAATTTATGGGGATGCTATTCGAAAAGGACGCCCTATGAATTATTCTTGTTCTGGAAAAGATTTCCTGTTAGAGGATGCAAATGCATGTCGGGGATATTACTTTTGTCATGAATTAGGAATAGCTGGACTTGATAATGTTACTCGTAATAAGAAAGATATTTCTGTACGCAAAATTTTTAAATGGGATAGACCTGTCCATTCTCTTCATTGGATGGATAATAATGAAAAGCTTAAATGGGAGGATGAGGAAGATTGTCTTGCTATAAACTGTACAGGTTTTCCATATGGGGAAAATCATGTTGTGAGGGTTGCAATTATTGAATGGTATTTATTGTAAATGTTATTACCCTTTCTGAAGTTGTCTTGTGTACTTATTCATAATACATCTCCTTTGATTGGTATAGAATTACAATAATGCAGCATTAAAAAACTTAAGATCTGAAGGATAAAGGGCACTACTGTAGGTGGATTAGTACAAGATGTCTTCTGTAAAGTAGATTGTGCAATTAAGTAATTTAAGTTTTATATATTTTGTAA
This sequence comes from Oceanispirochaeta sp. M1, assembly GCF_003346715.1. Taxonomy (NCBI): domain Bacteria; kingdom Pseudomonadati; phylum Spirochaetota; class Spirochaetia; order Spirochaetales; family Spirochaetaceae; genus Oceanispirochaeta; species Oceanispirochaeta sp. M1. The sequence continues at coordinate 49,571 of NZ_QQPQ01000016.1, read as the reverse complement.
AGATCTTCAGGAATTTGATGGTTCTAATTATTTCCAGGAAACCCCTATTCTGAGGTTAATGAAGTTATTAGCTGGCTCTGTGATAGTCGTGATTTTAATAACAAAATTAGAAACGGCACTTATAAGAGCCGAGCCTGTAAATAAATTTGATGAAATTACAAAAAATCGTTTTAGAGCTAATGTATTTTCACTTAGGTCTTCCCCGGCCAAGAGACGGCCGGGGATATTTGCGCTGCTAATTTATTCTTTTTGCAATATAGGCTATATGGTTATTGATTCTGGCGAAGTAGGAAATCAGATCCAGGTGTACTGATGAAGTAGCGATGGATTCAACCTGTCCCTTATAGAGACGTTCAATATGATATCGCTTGTACTTTTCCTCTTCCTTCTTCTTATACGAGTTCAGAATACCCTTTGAAATATCAGTATCATCATCCTTAAGGGCATCAACCAGGTTTTCAAAGTTTTTATTCACCTTGAAAATGAAATGTTCCAGTTCATGAAATCCCTCTTCTGAAAAGATCAGGTTCTGATCAATTTTCTTTGTGGCCAGGCTCATGATATTTTTATCTATAACATCTCCGATGGACTCAAGTTCATTCTGTATATACATATAGTTCATGCAGCGCTCTGATTCTTCTGCACTCATCTCTTCCTGGGACACTCTTGCCAGAAATGGAATGATAATTTTATGCAGAGTATCAACTTTGCAGTCCAGTTCGTTAACTCTTTCAAATACTGTGGGGTCTTTGCTTCTGAATGCTGTTTTCATCTCCAGTATCATGCGATGGATATAATCAGTCTCTCTGATAATCTCTTTTTTTGTCATCATCAGGGAAATTTCAACACCCTGTTCAATAAGTTTTTTCTTGATGTATTTGGCTCCAAAGGGTTCGGGAGCTTCTCTCTCGGGAAATATCTTATTAAACAGACGGAGAATCAGCTTCAGGTTGGGGAATACTATAAGGTGATTGATTATAGGCATAAAAGTGAAACCCATGGCAATCTGACGTGCCAGGCTCTCTGTATGAAGAACATTGGATGTAAACCATTTAACCCACCAGATATAGAATCGCTCTCCCTGAAAGGGGATACATAAAAGAATAAAGACCCAGAGCGCTCCGATCACCTGAAACAAAATATGTATATAGGCAGACCTTTTTGCCTCCCAGTTGAGGGTTATACTACCCAGTACTGCGGTGATACAGGTACCTACAGCCGCTCCCAGGTTTATTGGGATAGCCTGTTCAAGAGATATTGTTCCGGAAAGGGCCATGGCAATTGTAATACTGGTTGTTGCTCCTGAGGACTGAATAATCATTGTGAAGACCATTCCCAGGAGAATCCCCAGTATGGGAGTCTCAATATTTTTCATCAGATTGATAAAAGGTTCATATGTCCTGAGAGGCTTGAGGGAGGAAGACATCATATCCATTCCCATAAATAACAGTCCGAAGGTAAAAATCGTCATTGCAATATGACGGTTTTTTTTACTTTTTACCGTTATATTCATCATAAAACCGGCAAAGACAATCAGTGTGGAGAATTTAGTAATAGAGGGAAAAGCAATCAGCTGAGGCAGAAAGGTGGAACCAAGCTCTGCACCCAGTGTTACAGCCAGACTCTGCTGAAATGTCATCAGCCCGGCACCCACAAGGGCGGCTTCCAGGACTGTGGTAGCTGAGGAGGACTGATTCACAATGGTAATACCCAATCCGGTCATATATCCCCGGGCCGGTCCCTTTGTCAGCCTCAACATGATGGATTTCATTTTGCTGCCTGCTATGGATGTCAGATGTTTGTTCATCTCCATCATCCCGTACAGAAAGATCGCTAAACCGCCGACAAGCGAAAATAAATTCCAAACACTCATTCACCAACTCCTCAAAAAAAAAATTAAATAATATAAAAAATGCCGGCTTTTACCGGCATTTTTTTTTGTTCTGTATGGATTATTTTTTAAATCCTATCTCTTCCATCCGTTTGTAAACATCTTTTTCTGTTTTACTGAAAGGTCCAGGTGATTCCATTTTAATAGAACAAAGAGCTGCTGCATAATATACCGCCTCACGGGGATCAGCATCCAGGCGTTTAGCCATGTATGCAGCGAAGGTTGTATCACCGCGTCCTGTTCTTCCGGAGAGGTTTGCAGGATTGTAGGGAGCTCTATAGAATTCACCGTCCACAAGGACAAGCACTTCATTGTTATGAGTTACCATCACCTCACGGGCTCCCAGAGCGGCCAGTTTCTTAGCTGCTTCTTCCCTGTCTTTGAGGCCTGTCATAATTTCAGCCTCTGCAGCATCTGTTTTCATATAGCTTATCAGGGGCATCAGCTTTTCAGCCTGATCCCAGTTTCGGAAATTGAGTTCTCCCTCTTCATTGCAGCGCAGCAGTCCCTGAGCATCCACAGCAACATCGCCTTTTTCTGCAAAATAGGGGATGAAGTCATCGGGTATTTCATTTTTGAACAGGCCCGCCAGGTGGAATATCCGGCTTTCTGTTGATGGAAAGTCTTTTACTTCGAAAAAATCGGCCTGTGAGAGGAGGGTAACCTGCCGACGTTCTTTGTCTGCTGTAAAATATATATTTTCTATACTTGTTGTGGCCTTTGAATCCATCCTTGTGACATCTACTTTCTGATCCCGCATGATGTTAAGGGCCTGATCATCTTCGGCAGCAGCTTTTGTAATTACTCTGATTTTTTTGCCGGTACGGGCAGCTGCTATTGAAGAATAAATTACAGGTCCCCCTGTAAAACGATTTTCGTCTTCTTTATAGATCATTATATCCTTGGATATATGCCCAACCATTGTTATATCATATTTCATTCTAAACTCCAGTAAATCTTATTCTATTCTGAGCAGGGTCACATACCCTGTTTGTAACTTTTATATAATACAGTATATCGCTCACACGTGTGCGTAACAACATAAACCCTTTCCGAGGAATTGTAAAGAAAAATATCAGACTCTGTTTATTATCTGATTTTTTCCTCAAACTCCTGCTGGATCATATGAAAAAGATCTATACGGTTTGTCGTTATTGAATAGACACCGAGAGAGATGAAATGTCTGAGCTTTTCTTCGTCATCCACAGTCCATATCATCAGTGGAAGACTGCGGGTTCGTGCATAATTTACAAGCTCATTTTTGCAATATTGATGATTGATATTCAGCCCGCAGCAACCCCATTCAGAGGCATTATATACATTTCTAACCACGGCATCACTGTACTGACTCCCATCACAGTTCAGCTCGTCATCCTCCACATTCAGAAGAACTCTGGCTTCGGGCAGATTTTTTCTGATATGGAGAATTTCTTTTTTACCACAGCCGGAAAAAAGTATATCCCTTGCCATATCTTGCTCTTTGATCACCCTGATCACTGCGTCTGCTGCATTGCTCTCTTTTAAATCGAGATTCATAAAAAGTTTATGTTTTTTGCAGAATATCATTGCCTCAGAGAGGGTCAGTAAGTCCTGAGAAAGAACTTTTAGCTCTCTCAGGCTGTTTTCAGCAATGACTAAACTCTGTGCAGTATCCTTTACATCCGGGTCATGGTGCAGGACCACTATGCCGTCAGAAGTACAGCGGACATCTACTTCAACCACGTCGGGTTTCATTTCTGCTGCAAGATCAAGGTATTCCTGGCTGTTTGGTGTTTTATCGAGAGCGCCGCTATGGAGGGTCACTATTGTATGTATCATTTTAAACTTACCGAAAATCCCTGTGTATAGTACTTATAGACATAGCTTGAGAAGAACAGGACGGGAAGTGTTGTAAGAAGACCGATTCCCATCAGTTCTCCCCAGAGAGTTTCGTATTCTCCGATGAAATTCACAATTACAAGAGGGAGAGTCTGCAGTGAAGGAGTTCGGATAAAAAGCAGAGCAAAGAGAAACTCGTCCCATGCTGCAATAACACTGAAAATAGACGTGGCGATAATACCAGTTCTGGCCAGAGGAAGTACAATCTGTCCAAGGATATACAGACGACTTGCTCCGTCTATCATGGCAGCCTCTTCAAAAGTCATTGGCAGTGCCTTCAGGAAACCGAAAATCATCCAGATACAGTAGGGCAGGGTATATACCTGATACACCAGAATCAGACCCAGACGGCTGTTTAGCAGACCCATCTTTATGAATACAGAATAGAGGGGAATAGCCAGTACTACAGGAGGCAGTATCTTTACCACTAGGACCCATACAAGAAATATGGAATTTCCTTTATAGGGGAAATTGTGTCTTACCAGAGCATAAGATGCCAGTGTAGAGAGGGTCAGAGAAAGAAGAGTAGCCGTCACGGCAACCAGAAGACTGTTAAACATATATTTAAAGAATCCAGATTTCACGATGCTTATATAATTATCAATCGTGGGTGCCTGGGGCAGGAGTGTAGGCCTGGCAGATATAACTTCAACAGGGTTTTTGAAAGAAGTAACTGCAATCCAATAGATAGGAAACAGAGTTACTACGGTTATTATAATAAGGAGAACCCAGAAAAGAGGGTGTCTCTTTGTACTTGTAATACTCATACGAATCAGTCCTTTTTCAGTATTTTACGGATATAAATTAATGAGATACCCGCTACGACGAGAAGTACGTATATGGATGCCGTTGAGGCTTTGCCCAGGTTAAAATATGAGAAGCCTTCCCGGTATATATAGTAGGAGAGGGTTTCAGTCGAGTTTCCAGGTCCACCCTGGGTGAGGGCATATACTTTGCCGAACAATTTAAAAGTATCAATTGTCCTGAGCATAATCAGGAGCATGATCTGATCAGATAAAATAGGAAGAGTTATGGTAAAAACAGTTTTAGCATAGCTTGCACCATCTATCTGAGCGGCTTCGAATATTTCTTCGGGAATGGAACCCATGGCAGCCTGCATCATGATGAAGGCAAAAGGAGTCCACTGCCAGATATCTACAATAACAATAGAGAAAAGGGCTTTACTCTGATCTATAAGCCAGCCGACACCCTGGCCACCGGATTCTCTGATCAGAAAGTTGATAAGACCTATGTCATAGTGGTATAGAGTTTTCCATACCGCACAGATAACCATGGATGAAATCATCATAGGGAAAATAGTGATGATCATAAAGGTTTTCTTTCCACGGAAATGGCCGTAGAACAGTAATGCCAGGGCAATACCTAGAATTACTTCACCAGCTGTTGCTAATGCTGAAAATACAAGAGTATTTCTAAAGGCTTCACGAAAAAGGCTTTCCTGCATGAGGGATATATAATTACCCAGACCTACGAATGCCTTATCATCACTGAGATAGTTGTATTTAAAGAATGAGAGTGAAAAAACATTTATTACCGGGTAAACAGTCAGCCAGAGCATGACGAGAAAAGCCGGCAGTAAAATGAAATAGAAAAACCCGGATTTTTGATATTTATTTTGAGTCATAAGGAATACTCCAGAAAAAAAATACGGAGGAGATAGACTCCTCCGTGTATAAAACAATTATTTAAGAACTTCCATTATGCCTTTTTCAGCAGAAGCAAGTGCCTCTTCGGCAGTCATTTCTCCAATCAGAGCAAACTGAAGAGCTGTTCCCAGCTGGGCTTCAATCTCTTTCCATTTTGTTGTTCTTGTACGGGCAACACCGTTATTAAGAGCGTCCAGCTGTGCAGGATACCAGGGGTATTTGATAGCCAGTTCAGAGCTTTCATAAACCTTGGCTCTGGTAGGAGGATTACCGAATTCCATGGCCATGTCATTCTGAACTTCTTCACTGGTTGCATACTGGATGAAATCCAGAGCAGCTTCTTTATTTTTAGATGCTTCGGGAATGGCGATCATCCATACACCGATCATAGGGGAAGATTTCTCAACCTGACCGGGGTGCTTGATGACTTTCACTTTCCCTACTACAGATGACTCATTAGGATCTTCAAGTTTGTTGATCCAACCGGGCCATACTTCTGTTACAGTGGCAGCTTTACCGGAGTAGATGGCGTCTTTTACCTGTGCTGACTGATACATTGCAACACCTTTGGGTGCATAGCTGGCCAGTTCAAGGAAAAAGTCCAGAGCATTCAGTGCTGCAGGAGAATTAACAGTTACATTACCGTTGTCATCAAGAATCGTAGCCCCGAAGGACCAGAAGATGGGGAGAAAACCGGTTACAATGGGATTTCCCTTGCTTCCACGGAATACAACACCATCTATATCTGCTTCATTCTTATCAATGATCTTAACGGCTTCGAGTACATCGTCCCAGGTTTCGGGCTCTCCCTGACCATATTTTTCATAGAGGTCTGTTCTGTAGGCAAACAGTTCAACGTTTCCTGCAAAAGGAAGAGCAAACATAGGGCTGTTGTCATTATAGGGATACTTTCCCAGTTTAAGAGCAGAACCGATAAAACCGGAATCAGCTTTTGCACCAAGATCGTTTAAGTTACTGAGCCAGCCGACTTTCTGAAACTGAGTGATATTGGGATCATCAATCAGAATTACATCGTAGGTTCCCATACCGCTTTTCATATCAATTACTGATTTTTCAAAAAGGCTGCTTCCGGACAGTTTGAGAATCTCAAAATCTGTATTAGGATTTGCTGCTTTGTAGCTGTCTGCTGCCAACTGCATGGAATCACCGTAGGAACCATCTCTACCAGCGATTGTCAAAGTTACTTTCTTTTCTCCGTCTTCCTGCTGTCCAGCCGCAAATGCTGAGAGAGCTGTCAGAGTCATTAAACAAACAATTAATATTTTCTTCATATGTATCTCCTGTGAAAAATAGTAAATCCAATTGGTATAAACAGACAATGTTTTTTTTTACTTCACTTATTTTACAAGGATGACTTAATATGTAAAAATTGCTTATTAAGCAAAAAACAGTTACGAGGTAGCAATAATGAGTGGTAAACACAGAATAAAGAGGCATGATCTTGTTAATACCTTGTTTTTCCTGTTTTCTCAGGAGTATGACTCCCGGAGTGATGAATCCATTCTGGATATCCGCATACCAGTTGAGCAGGTTCTGGAATATCTGCAGGATCGATTCTCTGTATCCTATACCGGAAATCAATGGGTTTTTACTCAGATCCGTAATTATGAAGAGGAGATCGGCTACCGCCTGTTTCAAAAATGTAAGGATGAGGATAACAACTATTCTCTGATGCTCTATTCAAAGATGGAGGCCTTTGAGCAGAAGAGGCACCTCTACGTTTCTCAGAAAATAAAGGTAAGTAACGGACTCTTTGATATGGTGAGTAATGCAGGAAGCAGTATACCGGGACAGAGAGCAAAAATTCTGCTGGGAGCCGGAAGTACTGTTTATCATTTTGCCCGTGTTCTGGTGGAAAAAGAGGCTGAAATTTCCTTTCCACTGGATATCTACTCACATAACATGAGTGTTATCAATTGTTTTCTGGCAGCCCATGTCAACCATAAACATCTGAAGGTACATCTCCCCGGAGGAGACTTAAATGCAGTTACAAATTCAATTATCAGCACCGAAGCTTCTGATTATATTGGAATAAACTTTGATTATATCGTACAGGGCACTTCCTATATTGTGAATGGATCTGCCTATGTTGAAATCCAGTCAGAAAGTGAAATGAAAAAAAAGATAATGAAGGAGTGCAGGGGAGAGAAGATCCTGATTCTGACAGGTCATGAAGTTCGCCCCACATTGACCGTAGATACGGAAGCATTCGGACATCTTTCAGATTTCGACTATCTGATCATTCCTCATAACAATAATAAGGTTTTAAAGAATCTTGACCAGATGCTCATTGATTTTGAAGATATACTGACTCCGGAAATCCTGAACTGGAACTATAGAATATACCGGATCAGTGCCGGGGACTGAGCTTTTCCTGTTTAATCCATTGACAAAGAGATCAGTGTGTATATTCTGTAAGACATGCCGGATACCTCTTAAATGAGAGACAGGCTGAGTTCTGACGAGGGGTGATCAGCAGCAGTGGCTGTAACAATTAAAGATATTGCAAAACTAGCCGGTGTTACTCATTCCACAGTTTCCAGATGTCTGAATGACAAGCCTGGTGTCTCTGACAGCATGCGGGTGCAGATCAAGAAAATTGCGGATGATCTGGGTTTCGAATTTAATGCAAACGCCCGAGGACTGAACACCAGTCGGACGGGAACAATCGGTATTATTCTTAATGAAGATACTGTAGACGGTAAGCTTCATTTTTTTACAAACTCATTTCTCAGCCAGATACGAAGTATTCTTGAAAAGGAAGATCTGGATATTCTGACTTCATTCAGTCAGAACAGTTTTTCTCATAAAAACAATATTATGAAACTGGTGAACCGTAAAAAAGTTGATGGTCTTATCCTGCTCAGTTCCTCAATCAGTCCTGAATCCATAAGCTTTCTGAATGATGCAAAAATCCCTTTTGTATTTTCACATCAGATTCCAGATCCCGTCTTCGGCAAAACTAATGCGGTGTACTGTGATCATTATAAAGGAGCTGTCCTGGCTACTCAGCATCTGATTGACAGGGGCAGGAGAAATATTCTTTGTGTGAAAAGAGAAAATGACAGAGAAGAATTTCGAATGAGAACTGACGGTTATTGTCAGACTCTTATCAAAAATGGCCTGGAAAATGATCCTGATTATGTTATCCCGGGAGGCTATTCTCTCAATAGTGGACGTAGCACCATGGAGAGGATAGAACCATTTCTAGGTAAAATTGACGGAATATTTGCTCATACTGACCTTCTGGCTCTGGGAGTCATGAAAGAACTCAAAAAAAGAGGTATTCGTATCCCTGAGGATATTTCTCTGGTAGGATATGACAATATTGAACTCTGCACTTATGTGGAGCCTAATCTCACATCCATTAACCAACCTTCTGAGAAAATTTCCGAAAATACCTGCAAAAATCTTATTTCTCAACTGTCTGGATCATTCAGTTCTGAAGTCAATATAATTACACCAAATCTGATCATTCGTGAGTCCTCCTGAATAAATAAAACTTTCCCTTTACAAATGAATAAACCTGTCCTACTATTTACGCACACGTGTGAGAAAATCTTTTTGATATTACTCACACGTGTGCGTAATATCAAAGGAGTTATAATGAGGAATAAATTTATTACTACTGTTGCAGTCGCACTGGGCGTTGCATTTCTTATGACAGGCTGTACAAAGAAGGCTGACCAATCAGCTGAAGGTGCCGCTGTTGAACAGTCTAAAGAGCTGACTATGTACTGTGCTCTCCCTGAAACCGAAATTCCCAGTTATCTGGAAGCTTTTAAGAAGGATACAGGCATCACTGTTAATTTTGTACGCCTGTCTGCCGGAGAAATTCTCTCAAAGATCCAGGTAGAGAAGAACAATCCCCAGGCCAGTATCTGGTATGGAGGCAATTGTGACTCATTTATTGCAGCTGCTAACAAAGATCTTCTGGAACCCTACCGTTCTCCTGAACTGGCTAATATTCCTGAAAACTATCAGGATCCAATAGGGAACTGGTCTCCTGTCTATGTGGGTGCACTTGCATTTGCTGTAGATAAAGACTGGTTTGCTACAAAAGGACTGGAATATCCTCATTCCTGGGCAGATCTGCTGAAACCTGAGTTTGAAGGTCAGATCTCTATGGCTCATCCCGGTTCATCTGGTACAGCCTATACGATCCTTGCAACAATGGTGCAGATGCTAGGAGAAGAAGAGGCAATGACCTATATGGGTGAGTTGAACAAGAATATCCGTCAGTATACCAAATCCGGTTCTGCTCCTCCCAAGAATGTAGGACTCGGCGAAGCTGCCATCGGTCTTGCTTTCTCTCATGACTGTCTGAAGCCTGCTGTACAGGGATACCCTGTAGAAGTATCTTTTGCCGATGACGGTACAGGATATGAGATCGGTGCCATCGCACTCATCAAGAATGGACCCGAAGAAGAAGTAGAAAGTGCAAAGAAGTTTATTGACTGGGTATTGAGTAAAAAAGGACAGGATGTATATTCCACCAATAGTTCTTTTCGTCTACCTGTTAATTCAAATGCAGTTGTTCCCGAAGGTGCTATCAATATCAGCGATCTTCCTGTAATCGACTACGATTTTCTTTGGGCCGGTGAAAACAGAACCCGTCTTATTGAGAAATTCACAGAAGTTATCGCAGCTAAAGAAAATTTAAAATAACCTCTCCTCCGGAGCGGTCTGCAGCCAGGCTTGTGATAATCCCTTTTGCAGGTCGCTCCACATTTTTATTTCAGGAAATATCATGAACAATCGTACAAAAGACTTTCTATGGAAGCTGAAGATGCTGAGACAGGAACCCGTTCTTGTCCTGCTGATATTCATTTTACTTGCAGCTTTATCCATTTTTGTTATTTTTCCCCTAGTGATGATCATCCGATACAGCATTACAACGGAAGATGGTACTTACACCATTCAGACTATCATTGATGTAATTAAGAACGCTTCATACAGGCTGACCTTTATGAACAGTGTGAAACTGGGAGTTATAGCTGCTGGTATTGCCACAGTTATTGGATATATATTTGCATTTACAATTACCCGGACAGAAGTCCCTTGTAAGGGGTTTTTGAAGACCATGGCGACTCTGCCGATAATCTCTCCACCCTTTGTATTGTCCCTGTCAATTATTTTTCTTTTTGGAAGAAAAGGGCTGATTACAAACGGGATTCTGGGTATAACAGATTTTAATGTATACGGAATGCACAGTCTTATTCTGGTTCAGTCCCTCTCGTTTTTCCCAATAGCCTATCTGACTCTGTCTGGAATACTTGAAGCTATTGATTCATCCGTAGAAGATGCGGCCCTTAACCTGGGAGCTTCACGGTGGAAAATTTTCTGGACTGTCACGTTTCCACTCTCTCTTCCCGGTATATTCAGTGCCCTGCTTCTGGTTTTTATTCAGTCTCTTCAGGACTTCAGTAATCCCGCAGTAATCGGGGGTGGGTATCCAACCCTGGGAGTTGAAGCCTATAGAGTTATCACCGGGATGTATGATCTGAGAACAGGAGCCATATTATCAATAATGCTTCTTCTACCCAGTCTTGCAGCTTTTCTTTTACAGAAATACTGGGTCAGCGGAAAAGGTTTCGTAACGGTTACAGGAAAACCGTCGCAGAATCGTACAAAGATCGATCAGAAACATATTGTTATTCCTCTATTCACAGTCTGTCTTATGCTCTGTGCCGTTATTATTCTATTTTACGGTACAGTAATAGTCGGAGCATTTGTGAAAGTATGGGGTATTGATTACAGTTTCACTTTTGATCATTTCCGCTATGTACTTTCCGTCGGATTAAAACCCCTGAAGAATGCCATTCTTCTTGCTCTGGCAGCTACACCCATTGCCGGACTCACTGGTATGGCAATTGCCTTTCTTACTGTACGTAAGAAGTTTATAGGAAAGGGATATATGAGTCTTTCCGCTATGTTGACCTTTGCACTGCCCGGCAGTGTTGTGGGTATCAGTTATATTCTGGCATTCAATGACAAACCCTTTCTTCTGACAGGTACCGCATTTATTCTGATCTGTGTATTTGTCTTCAGGAATCTGCCGGTTGGAATAGAAGGAGCCAAGTCGGCTCTGATGCAGATTGATCCATCCCTTGAAGAAGCATCAATCAATATGGGAGCAAACAGCTTTCAGACCTTCTTTCATGTCACTCTTCCACTGATTAAAGGAGCATTTTTCTCCGGTCTGGTTTATTCCTTTGTAAAATCCATGACAGCTGTAAGTGCCATAATTTTTATTGTATCAGCAAGATGGAATGTTGTGACAACCAGGATATTCTCTTTGTTTGAGGTAAGTCAGTACAGTGATGCCGCTGCATATATTGTCATTATGATTCTAGTTATCATGGCTGCCATTTATGTCCTGAACTTTCTTGTTAACTTGATCAATTCTCCACAAAAAACCGCTAAAAAAACTGTTAAAGGGTAATCAGTATGAGTAATAAAATGAGTATAGAAGAACAGATTAAAGCAAACAGCAGCAGTCTTGTTCTGAAAAATATAACAAAGACATTTCCAAGCCTGGATGGTGCAGGAGAATTCACAGCCGTTGATTCTATCGATCTCCATATCAAATCTGGTGAACTGACTACACTTCTAGGCCCATCGGGCTGTGGTAAGACTACAACACTGCGGATGGTGGCCGGTTTTGAAAGCATCACATCCGGCTCTCTGCTGCTGGGTGAGGATTCCATCGAGAACGTACCTCCCAATAAAAGAGATATGGCCATGATGTTTCAGAGTTATGCACTTTTTCCTCACATGACTGTGTATAATAATATCCGTTACGGACTGAAAATTCAGAAACTGCCGGCACAAGAGATTAAAGACCGTACTGAGCAGATTATTGATCTGATGCAGATACGAGGTCTTGAGCACCGCTTACCCTCAAATATTTCCGGTGGACAGCAGCAGCGTGTGGCCCTGGCCAGAGCCGTTGTTATCGAACCCAAGGTGCTTCTATTTGACGAGCCACTTTCTAATCTTGATGCAAAATTGAGAGAGTATATGAGAGATGAGCTTCGTTCTCTGCAGAAGAGACTGGGAATCACAAGTCTGTATGTAACCCATGATCAGTCTGAGGCCATGGCAATTTCCGATAAAGTCGTACTCATGAATAAAGGTAAAATAATGCAGATCGGTTCACCTCAAGAGCTTTATAATGAACCGGCTTCTCTCTTTGTTGCAGATTTTATCGGTAAATCAAATTTCCTTAACTGCCAGTCAGAGGGGATGTCCCAGGGATCGGCTATTGTAGAAATTCTTGGTAAAAAACTTTACCTGCCTGTCCCCGGCAATGCCTATAAGGGTGAAAAGGGTAATATGACAGTTGTTGTACGACCTGAATCCATAAAGGTCGGTCCTTTTGGTAAGGGTCTGTATGATGCAAAAGTCAGCAAGGCAGTATTCTTTGGAAACTATGTTGAGTATGAAGTCATGGTAGGGGAACAGAAACTCAGAATCGAAGCCCCCCGTCCTCAGGAGCAGGTACCCTTTCAGGTAGATGAAATGGTGGGAATCTCCTTTGATCTGAACAGTGTGCGTCTTATTCATGAACTTCCGGAGGATATGGATTGAGAAATCTGATTAAGCTGGCAGTCAGTGATGTAGACGGTACACTTGTTAATAAGGATAAGAGAGTTACTCCTCTGACCAGAGAGGCAATTAAAACCTTTCAGGAGAGTGGCGGCTCCTTTACCCTTGCCACCGGCCGGATAGAGAGGTCAGCCATCCCATTCTGCCGGGATCTCGATATCAGGGTTCCTGTAATCCTTTATAATGGAGCCCGGATAGTTGATCCCCTGACAGAAGAGGTTCTCTGGGAAAAATCCCTGCATAAGGACGATCTTGACAGGGCTCTGGAGCTGAGAAGTAAATACTCCTTTGATTATCTCATATATTCAGATGGGGAGGCCTTTGTATTTAAAAGGAGTGATGCCGTCAAACTTTTTGAGAAGGGAGATGGTTACAAGTGCACTCTTATCACAGACCCCCTGATGTTCAGTGAAAGGGAAGTAACAAAAATCCTGATGATTGGGGATAACCAGTATTTTTCAGGGTTCAGTGACGATTTCTACGGAACCCGGAAGAACCCGGCTCCCCTTGTTCAGTCTGAATCCAACTATCTGGAAATCCTACCCGCAGGGGTTAATAAGGGGACGGCTCTGGATAAACTTCAGGAAATCCTCGGTCTTAAAAAAGAAAATATTGTCTGCTTCGGAGACAATATGAATGATATTGAAATGCTGCAGAATGCGGGCACCGGCATCGCCATGGGAAATGCCCTGTCTCTAGTAAAGGAAGCAGCAGATATTGTCACTTCTGATCATAATAATGATGGTGTAGGTCGTATTTTAAATAGTTTGCATCTTTAATCTTCAATTGCGATATTGGCGGCTCTGCTTATGCAGAGTCGTCAATGCCACAGCTTATTTGACTTCAATGTAAATCAATAATACTCATCGCAGCGGTCACCCATGCCTCTGGCCTGGGGTTTTAAACCTGCAACAGCCATATGAGAAACATCGGCAATATGCAGAGCTCTTGGAACTGCCCATTTCTCAGACCGCTGGTCAAAATAGATATCAGTTAAAGAACAGGGCCAGCAGTAGAGACCTGAAAAAACCAGAGGTAGAGGAATCTCCAAGAGGTGGGCAATCATAAAAAGGATTGATCCGTTGTGACAAAATATTGCTATTCTGTCGTCACTGGTTTTATCAACCCTGTAGCGTCCACCTTCCCTGTGATAACCGTAGCCCGCCAGAAAATCATCAAACTTTTCACGGAACTCAAGCCAGTTTTCATAGAGAGCTCCCTCATCGAAGGGGGCATTTCTATGCCAGTCAGTATGCCCTGGAAGCTCTGAGTGTTTTCTTATGGTTTCCCCGTAGGTGTCCCATATTACATAATCAAAACCGTCCTGATGGATTCGGATCTGTTCGGGTACCATCCCTCAGGTTTGTTAAAAATTCTCTTGACAACTTATTAAACTAGATTTAATATCTACTTAATTAAGCAAGGAAAAACCATTGAAAGCTATCGGAATTGATATCGGAGGAACCAAAATTGCTGCAGGTCTGGTCACAGACAAGGGGCAGCTTCTTGATTCTACGGTTCTGGACATAAAGGATATACACTCACCCATCGAACTAATGACTGTTCTTGATCCTGTTCTCAAACGTTTGATTGAGGTCGGGGGAACAAATATTTCAGATATTGCTGGAATTGGAATCGGATCTCCCGGTCCTCTTGATGTCAAAAAAGGGATTTTAAATAATCACTACACCCTGAATCAGGGACTGTACGGCATGAATATTGTTGATGATTTCCAGGAAAAATATGGAGTTCCTGTTCTTCTTGATCACGATGTCAATACAGCCTTATGGGCTCATCACTGCTTTTCAGACCTTCAAGGCAAAGACTCTCTTATGCTTACTTTCGGAACAGGAATCGGTGGGGCCGTTTACAAACAGGGCTCCTTTATACGCGGTGCCGGAGGATGTGCTCCCGAACTTGGACACATTCTGATCAATGATGAGGATAGTGACTGCTACTGTGGGATGTCCGGATGTTTTGAAGCCATGGCCTCAGGATCTGCACTCACAAAGGAAGCTCTGAAACATTATAAGAAAATAAGCCAGTTTTATCAGGCTTATGAAGACAGAGACCCGAAAGCAGTCGAAATCACTAAACACTTTGTAAATAATATAGAGCGTGGATTGACCTCCCTGATCCGTTCCTTTGAGCCGGAGCTTGTAATCCTTGGCGGGGGAATGATGGAAGGATTTTATCCGTTGTTTATTGAAAATCTGAGTAATGATTTTTATAAAAATGCCTTTGTAGAAGGTGAATTTGAGATGATACATTCCAGCTTCGGCAACCATGCAGGACTTATGGGAGCTGCCGGACTTATATTAAGGGGAGATACAAATTGGAAGGGCTGATAAAAGAGATAAAGATGGGGGGGCTGCGCCTCCTTGTTGTAAAGGATTATGAGAGTCTGAGTATGCATGCAGCTCAGTATCTGTATGATCAGACAGTAAAGAAAGCTGATTCACATATCAGCATTGCCACAGGGAATACACCCGAAGGCGCCTATGCCCGCTGGATCTCCATGATAAAGGAAAATAAAATATCTACAGACAGCCTCAGAATTCATAAACTGGACGAATGGGACGCTGTGTCGGGAGATGATCCTGCCAGTTGTGAGTATTTTCTACAAAATCAGATTATCAGGCCTCTGGAAATTTCTGCAGACCGCTACAACGGCGTATCCTGCGATGCTGTTGATCCAGAAGCAGAATGCGGCCGTATGGCTGCATTTATGGAGAATAATCCTCTGGATCTCTCCATTCTGGGAGTCGGTGTAGAAGGGCACCTGGGACTGAATGAATCATCGGATAAACTACATTACGGAACCCACTATATCGAACTGGCCTCTTCATCAAAGGGTCATGGAATGCTGGATGCCACAGATGTAAGTGTAGATCACGGTATGACCTCGGGTATTGGTGAAATTATGGCTGCAGAGAGGATTCTTTTCCTGCTGAGCGGCAGTAAAAAGAGCGGTGTATTCAATTCATTTATGAAAAGACAGATCTCTACAGATCTTCCGGCTTCAGTTCTCTGGCTTCACCATGATGTGACCTGCATCTGTGATCAGGAAGCTGCAGCCCTATGGATGGAAGACCATAAATGAAAAAAATGATCGGTACACAGACTGACCTGAAACATAGTAATTACAGCCGTGTTCTTTCTCTGATAAAGAAAGAAGGGCTTATCAGTAAATCTGATATTTCCAAACAGCTTAATTTGAGTATTGTTACCGTCACAAAAGTCTGCGACAACCTGATCAGTAGAGGATTCTGTCATTACAGTGCACTTATGTCTTCAACAGGTGGAAGGCGTCCCATGGGTGTAGAGTTCAACCCGGAGTCCCGGCATATTGCAGTTGTAGATATGAGCAATGAGGGCTGTCTTTATATAGCACTGGCCGATCTGGACTGGAAGGTCGTGGCTGATATATCAACATCAATTAAAGAAGACCACATTCAATCTATTCTGGATACAATTGAAATCCAGCTTACAAAACTCTGTAGTGATTCAGCTTTAAAATTGAATGAACTTCTGGGCTGTGTTGTCTCCATTCCAGGTGTTGAAAATAAAAGAACAGGTGAAATCGACACCTGCAATATTGAATCTCTACTAAGAGTCTCCCTTTCCGGCCGTCTGAATAAAATACTGGACATTCCTGTAATGGTGGAGAATGACGCAGACCTGGCAGCCATGGGTTTTTACAATATCAGCAGAATAAAAAATCTGATGTATCTGCATTTTACAGAAGGTATCGGTCTGGGAATGGTCGTTAACGGAAGGCTGCATACGGGAGCCATGGGTTTTGCCGGAGAGCTGGCATCTTTTAAGGCTTCCGATTTTGACGGAGAATTCAATGTTCTTGAAGATTATGCCTCAGAACAGGGCTTTTTAAATTACTACAGAACAAAATGCAATGACCAGAAGGCATCTGATTTGAATAACAGTCAGCTTCTGGACTGCTTTATTAAATCCCTGGAAAAAGGATCTTCAAAGGAACAGGAAATGATTGATGTTGTATGCAGGCAGTTGGGAAACCTCCTTGCTCTGCTGATCGATCTTTTCAATCCTGAACAGGTCATTCTGGGTGGAGCTGAGAAAAGGTTTATTGATCTTTTCCTTACCGGCATATCCAGACATGTAAGAGAACATTCCACTCTCAGTCGTTTTTCGGATATTGAGATTCTGTACAGAGAAGGAGGAACCCTTCTGATCGTGGAGGGTGGTGCCTCAATGTACTTTGAGTCCTGGTTAAATAAATTGGAGTTTTAATAATTTTTGGCCCTTGGGCCTTAACAGGGTTATCGCCAAAACTGAAAATCAGCTTTGGTAGTATATAGGAGGATTTATGAAACGAGTTTTATTGGGTTTATTGATGATGGCAGTTCTGACAAGCGGACTGTTCGCAAAAGGTGCTCAGGAAGAGGAGAGCGGAGTAATCACCCTCACAATTATGGCTCCCTGGGCTGATGGAGAGTTAGCGGGCTTTAAACCGGTAATGGAAGCCTATGAAGCGGAAAATCCCGGAATCAAGCTTGAATATGTATCCGGTAAACCGGAAGACACAGCAACAGTTCTCGGATCTCAGTTTTCAGTAGGTAAAACCCCGGCAGATGTTATCGATACATCTTTCTCATGGTATATCAGAGAGCAGGGTGCTGCCGGTCATCTTCTTGATTTTACAGATGATTTTGCATCAGATGATTTTATGGCCGGAGCTATGGATATGGTTTCTGTTGATGGAAGAGCTTATGGTGCCCCCAGTGTGGGTGGTGTAACCATCGCGGAATACAGAAAGTCCTTCTTTAAAGATAATGGACTTAAAGATCCTACAACTCTTGGAAGCTATGATGATTTTCTGGATCTGATCAAAGAGATTCAGGAAATTGAAGGTGTTGAGGGAGCCATCGGTTCCGGTGGTGGTGTAGGCTGGACTTTTACAAGTGTTGCAGAGACTCTGATCTTAACATTCGGCGGTGTAGATATGCATCGCGGTCTTACAGCGGGAGAACTGTCATGGACAGATCCTTCAGTTAAAATGATTTTCATGGACTATCTTCTGCCTCTTATTCAAGAGGGATACTATGGTGAACCCGATGAGTTTGATGCAGTCATCAAGGCAATGTGGGATGGAATTCATGGTGTGTATATCGGTGACAGTACTGACAATATGATGCTTGATCCTGCACTGGATCGTGGTGTTTTTCTTTATCCCGGTCAGAAAGGTGTTGTTCTTTGGAATGACTTCTGGTTTGCTCCCAAATATACAGAACATGAAGTGGAAACACGCAAACTTCTCAAGTTCCTTGCAACCCGTGGACAGGAAATTCAGATTTCCAATGGTGGACGTATGGGAACCTATACCAAAATCCCAATGGAAAGCTATCCTCAGTCTGAACGTGAAGTCTTTGAAGTAATCAAAGGTGTTGCCGTTGTTCCTGATATGGATGATACCATCGGTGGTAAATTTCAGGCTACATTCTGGGGTCAGATGGGACTCGTATGGTCAAGACCCGATGAGGCTACTCTGGATTCTGTATTAGAGACTCTTCAATCTGCTTCTGAAGAAACACTTTCTAAATAAGAAGATTCTTATAAATAATTAAATGTCTCCGGGATATTAATCCCGGAGGCTTAATCTCTCTATGATTAAGGTTGTGGTATGAAAAAAATAGAAAAAGATACAGTTCTTTTTTTAGCCCCCAGTATGCTGTTGGTCATTGTTTTTTTGGTTTTTCCAATGCTGCAATCGATCTTGTTAAGCCTATATGATAAATCCGGCGACTTTATCGGGCTCTCAAATTATCTTTCAGTATTGAAAGATCCCCGAGTTATAAATTGGAAAAATATTCCTGGAAGGGCGCCCTATGGAGCTCTGATCAATAATATTATATGGATAATCTTTCATCTGCCCCTGACCCTCTTTCTGGGACTGCTTCTGGCAATCCTGCTGCAGAAGGTGCGGGGAGGCGGTGTTATTCAGAGTATTATTTTTCTTGGAATGGTTATTCCTATGGTCATTGCCGGAATCCTGGTTCGATTCCTTTTTTCTAAGAATGCAGGACTGGTGAGTAATTTTATGGGTTCTCTTGGTATCGACTCCCTAAGCGGAACATGGACTGCCCATCCTGAAACAGCTCTTCCTGCACTCATTCTCGTGTCCATCTGGTTATGGACGGGCTACACACTGGTTGTGTATCGTGCAGCACTTACAGGAATTCCTATCTCCTATTATGAAGCTGCGCAAATAGATGGTGCTTCACCAATCCAGTCATTTTTTAAGATAACTCTTCCTTTGCTTAAACCCGCAACGGGAGTCATCATCATTATGACTGTTATCTGGGAACTCAAGCTTTTTGATATTGTTTATTCCTCTACAGGAGGAGGTCCTGGAAACTCTACAAATGTTCTGGCACTGGAGATGTATCTGACTGCTTTTAAATTCGGAGATCAGAATAAAGGTGCTGCAATTGCAACCCTTATGACTTTTCTGTCAATTGTACCAATCTACTATTCAGTTAAAGACGGAATCGGGAGTAATAAATCATGAAAAAATTAGGACATCTACTTGCCTGGTTCCTTGGCCTTATATGGGTACTTCCTTTTGTCGGATTATTTGTTGCTTCTATTCGTCCGGGAGATCAACTTAATCATGGCTGGTGGAATCTGGAGAATTTCTCCCTGACAATGGAAAACTATTACAGAGTGCTTGTGACCTCATCTATTCCGATGTTAAGACCACTTTTGAACTCTGCCTACATCTCATTCCTCGGTACGGCAACACCCATTGTCATAGGGTCCCTGGCGGCCTATGCATTTGCCCGTAAGTATATACCCGGAAAGAGAATCATATTGATGGTCCTTCTGAGTCTGATGGCTATCCCTCTTCAGATGGTTGCCATTCCGATGTTCCAGATAATTAATAAACTTAATCTTCTGGACACATACTGGAGTCTTACTATCCTGAACACAGCCACGGGAATTCCATGGATTGTTTTCTTTCTATCCAATTTTATCAAGGGTCAGCCTCTTGAGGTGGAAGAAGCTGCACAGATTGACGGATGCAGCAGTCTTGCCATCTTTACCCGCATTGTTCTGCCGCAGACGAAACCGGCTTTTATCTCTGTTTTTGTACTTCAGTTTGTCTGGTGCTGGCTGGACTTCTTTCTACCCCTGCTTTTTATCTACTCTCCGGACAAGTACACCGCTGTACAGGTCATTCCCATGCTGCGTGGACAGTTTGTTACAAACTGGGGACTCCTATCCGCGGCATCAATACTGGTTACAGCTGTACCCCTGCTGATTTTTCTTTTCCTGCAGAAATATTATATCGCCAGCTCAGTGGGCTGGGTTCCAGAAAAATAAAAACCCATCGGCACAGTGCCGAATAACCGTGGCTCTGAATGAGCCCCGGTAGGAGGATAATATATGAATCGATTGAAACCTTATTCCGGAATTGAATTTCCGGATGATTATATCTCTACCGTTGTAGACGGTGCTGCCCGGCTTCTGGAAGAACTGGGTATAGAGCTTAAAAGCCCTGCTTTAAGAAGCTTTTTCTCAGAGTATTATCCCGGAGTCAGTTTCAAGGGAGACCGTATCTGTTTTCCCCGCGGCATCGTTCACAATTTTATTGATGAATTGAGAGCTCAGCCTCATATTCCCAAATATGAACACGACACAGTACTGTCTCATGGCGAATCCTGGAACTGTCTGAATCTGGCTGATACTAAAAGCGGTACAATTAGGCCGGCAACAGAAAAAGACCTGGCACGAATTGTCCGATTTCTGGATGCCTATGGTGTGAAAGGTCTTGTGCCTCCCGTTTCTCCGTCTGAATATGATGCCCATCTGCGTGATCTTCACGGAACCAGGATCTGTCTTGAAAATTCTCCTGTATACGGAGCACCCACAGATACTCCTGAAGAGAAGGAAGCTGAACTCTATAAAGAGATGTCCCGGGTGGCAGAACGAAAAATATGGATTCTCGGAATGCTCCTTCTCAATCCCATGCGCTTTGACGAAAGGGTTATGGAATTTGTATTAAAACACAGGGACGCACCCGAATTTGATATCCAGATGGTCAGCGGCCTACCATCTCTGGGCAGCACGTCTCCCCTTGTTTATCCGGCTGCTCATATACAGGGGCTGGCAGAAGACCTGGCTTCCTGTCTGTTTATGAAAGCCAGTATGGGATATAACGAACCACCTTATCTGAGGGGCGATCCCTTTGATATGCGTTATATGAATTTTGTCATTGCGGGCCCCGAGTACATCATGTCAGATATGGCAAACAGGAAACTTTATAAGTATTTTGCCGGTGAAGATCGTTGGTGGGGATATCTTCTGACCATGAGTAAATGGCCTGATCAGCAGGCTATGTATGAAAGAAGTACCTGCTGTTATCTGCAGGCTCTCAACGGAGCTACTTATTTCAAAGGAAGCGGTCAGATGGCTTCGGATGAAGTATACAGTCCCGAACAGGTCGTATTTGACCGGGCTATAGTGAAGGGTGCTGAACATATGCTTAAGGGCAGCGCCGTAACACAGAGTGTGGATGAAGCACTGGAGACAATCAAAGAAGGAATCTCTGAAGGGCATTTCCTTTCCCACGATACTACTATGGAAAATTTCAGAGACTTTTTCTGTGAAACAGAAGTGTTTCCCGCAACAAACCTGGGGCAGTGGAAGAGTCAGGGAGAACCCGGTGATCTGGAACAGGCCAGCCGGATTGTTGAGAAAGTCTCTCAGGAGAATGAATTCCAACGCCCCTCTGAAGTTATTAAGGAATTGAGGAATATCTGCAAAAAGGGCGAGGAGATTCTGTAAATGAAAGCATTAAAAATAGTCTTGATAGGGGCGGGGAGCCGTGAGTTCAGCCGGGGTCTAGTCAATGATCTGATTCTTGAAAAAGATCTCTGGAATAAATTCGAAGTAGAACTTGCTCTCTGTGATATAGACAGTGAAGCACTTGATATTATGGAATCCTATGCCCTGAGGGCTTTGAAAACAGCAGAAACATCAATCAAAATAACAAAATCTGTTAACAGGGAGGACCTGCTTCCCGGAGCAGACTTTGTACTCCTTGCAGTTGAACTCAAACGGATGGAACTTTGGGAACAGGATTTCCGGGTTCCTCTAGGACTGGGAATGAAGCATATTTATGGTGAAAACGGCGGACCTGGAGCTCTTTTTCACACACTCCGTAATTATGAAAATATCTTCCCCATACTCAACGATATGGAATCCCTCTGTCCTCAGGCTTATATGATAAATTTTACCAACCCTGAAGCCAGAATACTTTCCGCGATACTCTCAGAAACTAAAATCAGGGCCATCGGTCTCTGTCATGGATTCTACGATTTCTATAATTTCGTAGCCAAGGTTCTGGAGCGGGATTACAACACCCTCGATATCCGAACAGCCGGAATGAATCATTTCTTCAGTTATTACAAGATTGAAGATAAGAGCAGCGGAGAAGACCTTATTCCCCTGTTTGAACAGAAAATCCGTGATAATCCAGATATCCTTCCTCCCCTGACCCGTTATTTCTGGGAAACATTCGGAGCTCTGGGAATCGATTCTGATCATCATATGGGTGAGTATGTCGGATTCGGTGAAGATAAATTTGATGCTCTGTGGGAATTCGGATTTGATAAAAACCGTGTGCTCCCCGGAGGAGAAGTTGATTCCTATCTATCCTTTCAGGCCTGGCGTTTTCATATGGATGTACGGGACTATGTCAAAGGCTCTCCCCAGCATCATATCGACTCCCTTGTGGAAGGTCGTACCGAGATAAAGAGTGAGGATATTATCTCTTCAGGTGAACTTGCTATTCCTGTCATAGCTGACATTATGCTGGATAGAAATGAATGGCGGCCTGCTGTGAACGTTCTGAACAGTGAAGGGTATATCCCCAATCTGGCAACAGACGGTTGTATTGAGGTTCCCGCCCGTTTTAACAAGGATGGTATTTTTCCTGAAACAGTTCCCCCTCTGGCAGAGGGCTTTGCAGCCCAGATAAGGCTGCAGCACAGTATTCAAAAGCTGATACTCCAGGGATGGCAGACAAAATCCAGAAAACTGCTTCTCCAGGCATTACTCCTTGATCCTGTGGTTCACTCCACAGAGAAGGCAGAGAAGCTGTTAGACATAATGTTTGATCTTCAAAAAGATTATATTCCCGAGTTTAAGTAAACGATACATTGGAATGCCTCCCTCCACAGGGAGGGGGGCATTAACGGTCAATTCCCCAATTTAATATTTTTTGACATAAGCTCTGTTACTATTGAACAAACAACCTTTTGAGCCTGCAGAACAACTGGATGATACAGAACTGTCCTTTAAAAATCCCTTCTGTTTCATCCCTAGCCCCCTTTGGTTAACTCTTCTGATAGGTGTAACGGCCAACTTTCCGGTGTGTCCGCTTATATCAACTTCTACCCCATATACTTTTTCAATATTCCTGCAGGTTAAAGTCTTTTCTGCCGTACCCGAAGTATGAATTTTCCCGTCATCCAGCATGACAATTTTGTCTGCGTACCTGGAGGCGAGATTCAGATCATGAACAACCATCAATACTGCTATTCTCTGCTTGTGAACAAGATTATGAATGATTTCCATCACCTCAAGCTGATGGGCAATATCGAGGGCGGAAGTAGGCTCATCCAGAAGAAGAACTTTTGGTTTTTGTGCCAAGGCACGGGCAATCAGAACCCGTTGCTGCTGGCCTCCTGAAAGATTGTTAAATTCCTGAAGGGCAATGTCAGCCAGATCCATTGTAATAAGAATCTCGATGACAACATCAATATCTTCACTGCTGCTTCTCCATGAGGAATGGGGTTTTCTTCCCATAAGAACCGCATCAAATACCGTAGTGGAAAATATCTGTTTGCTGATTTGTGGAACATATCCGATGATCCTTGCAATATCCAGGCTGCTCAATTTTCTGGAATCTGTCCCTCCTAAAAGGATTCGCCCTTGCTGTGGTTTTAACAGATCCTCAATACACTTCACAAGAGTACTTTTCCCGCTTCCATTCGGACCAATGATACACATGATTTCTGTCTCTTCAAGACAGAGATCGATTCCTTTTAATACATCTTTTCCGGGATATGAAAAATGCAGATCTTCAACTATTATATTCATAAAATTCTTCCCTTTTTTTTCATAATTAAATACAGAAACAAGGGGACCCCGAGAAATGCCGTAACCGAACCGACAGGAAGAATTACCGGTGATAGAATTGTTCTTGCCACTGTATCTGATAAGACCAGAAGAACAGCACCTACAAGACCTGAAGCCGGAACCAGTATTCGGTTATCCGTACCGATAACCATTCTGACGACATGGGGAGCGACTAATCCGACAAAACCTATGGTTCCTGTAAAACTGACAATCCCGGCAACCATAAGGGTACTAACCACCATGGCAAAGATTCTGGTCCCCTGGACATTAATCCCCAGACTCTTCGCACTGGCATCTCCGGTGTTCATAACGTTAAGGTCTCCTGACTTCCAGATTAGGAGTCCGGTACCGGCAAGGACAAGGGGCGCGATAATGGCCAATTTCCCCCATCCGGCTTTCCCAAGATCACCTACAGTCCAGAAAACAGCAGCCTTTACTGCCTCTGATTCTCCAAAATACTGAATTATTGTGGTCATCGCCTGGAAAAAGAAAAGAAGGGCAAGACCTGTGAGGACCATGGATTCGGGAGTTGCTCCCCGTCTACCGGATAAAGCGAGGATAAGAGTGGAAGAGAGAAGGGAAAACAGAAAGGCGTTCCCTATGATTAGATAAGGACCTGCAACTACTCCCACCCCGAGTACAATAGCCAAAGACGCTCCAAAACCAGCGGCTGACGCAATTCCAAGCATATAGGGATCGGCCAAAGGATTCCTCAAAACAACCTGCATGACTGCCCCAGAAGACCCAAGGGCGATCCCGGCTAAAAGGCCCATGAGGATACGGGGAAGCCGCAGCTTCCATATAATAATATCAGCGTGTCCGGCGGAGGGGGCAATTCCGGAAAATAATTTACTCAATATTGTGCGGTATACATCAAGAAATTCGATATCTGCAGAACCAAAGGCAACAGCAGATCCTATTAAAATAATAACAACAGGAATTAGAATAACAAGAAACAGATTCTTTCTGCTCTTGTGCTTTATATAGGATTCCTTTAATTGCATACTCTGTTTCAATAAAACTTCAAAATCTGACATTAATTTGACATGTCTCCTTCTATTTTATTATCAGTTTACTTAACAGTGGAGCAGTTTTAACTCCGATAATGACAAAGACAGCAATGATGAATGTTTCAAATCCCGCCTTCATACTAATCTCTTTCATAAAAAGGGCAGCACCTAAATCTGTCAGTACACAAATACTCAAGGCACCCCAGACTCCAAACTTTGAAAACACAAAAACCATCAGAAACAGAATCGGAATTGAAACACCTATTCCTAGAAGCACAGTTATTAACATAGATACATTTGTATGTTTATTTATTATATGCATCATTCCGGCCATTCTTGGACACACTACAAAAAGACCGAATGATACACCTGCTATTAATAATTCTTTTGACATTTTTTCCTCTATTTAACTACGCTGCCCGTAAACATCGTATAAGTAATAAATCCCGCATACCCTTCTTTGTTGAAAATGAACTCATCTGAATCCGGATTTGTGATTGTCTTGTACTGTTCCCATATTTCCGGAGACAGCTCTGTCTCAGCAGCACCCCAGAACATATGCAGGAATCCCAGCATGGCCTTTTTTCTTTCATTATTAAAAGGTCCGTTTATATCCGCAGCGAATGTTCTGGATTTAATGTTTTTTAATCCCGTTTTCTCAAGCCATAGGGGGGCTCTCATAAAGTGAAGATCCGAATCCGTTTGTGGTGTTACAGGGATATTTGCAGCGAGAGTTGTATTAAGTCTGGCCTCCAGAAGTGGATACCCAGGCAGCAGTTTCTGACTTGACCAGAAAACAATGGCAATGGTTCCTCCGTCTTTGCTGACCCGTACCATTTCTGAAAGGATCTCATAAGGATCTTCAGCAAGGCAGCCTATTTCAACAGCCCCCGGCCATAGGCCGTCACAGCACCAGATAAAATCAAAGGTATCTTCCTCAAATTCAAGATTATTTATATTCCCTTTCAAAAAAACAACTGAATTGGATGTTTTCTTTCTCTCCGTTAACATCCTTGCCTTGAGAAGATGTTCTTCAGATATATCAATACCGACAATATTGGCAGTGGATTGTTCCTCCGCCATCCACTGCGAGGGGTTGCCGATCCCGCAGGGAATATCCAGCACATTGCAGTTCGGAAAAAGTCCCAGTTCCCCAATCGCCGCCCGGATAGCTTTTTCAGACGCTTTATTACTTCTTTCCAGACTTTTAATATATTCTTCCGCCGTGGGGCGGCTGTCTTCTGCCATTTGTCTCTCCTTAATTTTTTTCAATCTACTCTTCGGGATAAATAAAGACCCCGTGTTCATTCAGGTCATAGTCGATCCGCATAAAGCGTGTCAGATACTCCTGATGGATTGTCTGAGGATCAAAATCAGAGAAGAGTGCGGGATGAAACCATTTGGCCATATAGGCATATCCGATAATAAATCTCGGCGTTCCGAAAAACTCCCCCGCAATCATATAAACCCTTTTGTTCTTAACCGCTTCAAATCCGCTATATATGGAATGCTCAACTATCTTTTCCCGATGGTCTCGGATGAGACTATTGTCATCAACTCCTGCCCCATATCCATTCTGAATTGGATCTCCGACTACCATTACATCAACACTCTGAGTTACCAGCCATTCAGGATCTACCGCCTGAACCCAGCCTCCTGTCGAAGGAACCTCCGCCGCCGTATTAATACATCCCGTTAACATGTTCCGTTCCGGCATAGCTGTGAAATCATCGGTAAAAGTCTGAATATCATCAACGCCACCCCAGCCGACTTTATAGAACATTGCAGGCATCTCAGTCTCGTCAAGAGCAGCTGTTTTACTGCTCATCCCATCGACAAGATCGTCATACCAATCGATGTAGTCTCGAGCCTCCTCTTCCTTACCAAGCAGTAATCCAAGTTTTTCCAAATTCTCTTTTATAGTTGAAGGTTCGTGAAAATTCAGGGTGACAACAGGAATATCCGGTTCGAGCTTTAAGACCATTTCATCAAAACCTGGCATCGGTATATCAACAGCAATAAATAGGTCAATATCCAGTTCATATATTTCTTCATAATTTAATTCGTATACGCTCATTCCGGAAATGAGGGGTATTTCATCCAGATCGGGAAAGATAATACGATCCGAAGTAAAGGCGTCCCTGCCTACAACCATGTCCCAGGCATCGACAATTTTTATTGCTTCTCCTGTTGCAAAATGACTGAAGGCTACTCGCTCTACAGGCAAGTTTACCTTGACCTCTCTGCCCTTGCTGTCTGTTATGGTTATTGAATCAGGTATTATTTCCATAGCATGTTCTGTGAGTGTGATGGATTCATCCTCCAGCTGTCCCTCTGCTAAAAGCGGGGCAAAAGAGAATGCTATAATTAGCATTGTGAATACTTTATTTTTCTTCATTTTATTATTTCTCCAAGAACCATTATTTTCAGACTATGATCTATGATTACTGCAGGCTCACTCCATATTGAGTTTTTAACATCGATGAAAAGATCCCTTGTTTTTCATTTAATTCCAGAGGAGTACCTGATTCTGCGATCGTGCCGTCTTTAATAACAACAATTTTATCAGCTCCCGAAACGGTTCTCATACGATGAGCAATAATTAAAACAGTTCTATTTTTTATTAGTTCGCTGAGTGCACCTTGGATTTTGCTCTCATTTTCAGCATCAAGAGATGCGGTGGCTTCGTCCAGCAGAATAATCGGGGCATCTTTCAGCATTGCCCTGGCTATTGATATACGCTGCCTCTCGCCTCCCGATAGTTTCTCTCCGTTTTCTCCAATAAGGGTATCGTATCCCTGGGGAAGGTTTTTAATAAAATCGTCGCATTGGGCCAATCTAGCGGCATTCATTACTTCATGATCCGCCGCATCTTTTTTACCGAGACGGATATTGTCCATAACACTTGAATTAAACAGGGTCACATCCTGAAAAACAATTGAAAAATTATTCAGGAGCGTTTCAGGATCAACAAGAGAAATATCTTCTCCTCCCAGAGTGATAACACCTCTGTCAATATCCCAGAAGCGTGCAGACAGCTTTGCTACTGTGCTCTTTCCTCCACCGGAAGGACCTACAAGTGCGGTTACTTCGCCCTGTTTGGCCGTAAAGCTTACATCTTTTAATGTTTGCACACCCTCCTGATATGAGAAATCGACATTATTGAATTCTATATCATAGTTTTCAGGATCAAATACAAGAGTTCCATTCTGTCTTGGCATTTGTTCCATTTCTTCCATTCGCTTTATACGCACGTTCAGATATATTATCGCCGCAAAGTTATCCAGAGCCGTCATTATAGGATTATAGATACGTGCCGCAACAACAAGAAAAACAAGGTAGGTAAAAATATTTATGGAGCCGGTTGCCAGAAGATAAGCACCGTAGAGCATAACACTGGGGAGTCCCAGTTTTAAAAATACATAAGACAAGTTGATAAACGCCCCAATTAAAAGCTCTCCTTTAATTAAAGACTTTTCGAAATTATTTAAATTTGAGCTAATGCTGTTAGAATAGTCATCTTCTCTGTTATAGGATTTTATTTCATGGGCTGAATCAAGCCCCTCTTGAATTTCATCCGAGATATCTCTTTTTACTTGATAAAGCTCTATATGCATCCTGTTCTGAAACTTTCTTGATAGACAAAAGACGAAGATAGAAACTGGGACAACCCAGAAAAGGGCAAGAGACAGCTGCCAATTGTAAAAAAACATCATCACGCCCATAATCAATGTTGTCATTACTGCTGCATAAATTTGAGGTACAGAATGGGAAAAAAGTTGCTCTATCTGGGTAGCATCTTCCATTATGGTAGAGCTTAAATCGGCAACATCTTTTTTGCCGAAAAAGGCCAGCGGCAGCTTTCTCAGTGTTTCGG
Organism: Oceanispirochaeta sp. M1; assembly: GCF_003346715.1. Classification (NCBI taxonomy): domain Bacteria; kingdom Pseudomonadati; phylum Spirochaetota; class Spirochaetia; order Spirochaetales; family Spirochaetaceae; genus Oceanispirochaeta; species Oceanispirochaeta sp. M1. The sequence goes on along the minus strand of NZ_QQPQ01000016.1, from coordinate 20,432 downwards.
CCAGACTGATCCGCCGACGTGCGCTTTCTTCGTAAATTTTTGTAAAGGCCGAGTCGTACTGAAAATACGCGATAACAAACATAAGTAGGAGAAACCCTATAGACATAATAATATAGTAGAGGATGCTGTTCGTGGGGTTCTCGGCCTTGTTTATCAGGGAAATCATATATTCATTTAAAAATTTAAAACTGAGGACCACCGGAATCATAAAACTGATATCCATCACTACAGTCCAGATAATTGAAACATAAAGGTCTTTCGCACCCTTTTCTGACATAGCGTATTTTTTTTGAAAGTATTTAAGCATTTTGTACTCCTATGCATGCCGTCTCTCTAGCGGCAATTTTCCATGCGATAGTTTTCTGATATTCATCCCACATTGTTTTATATAGGCCGCCTTGTTCTATCAGCTCTATGTGTGTGCCTTCTTCTTCAATTTTTCCGTTTTCAATAACAAGTATTCTGTCAGCGTCCTGTACAGTCGTTAGACGATGAGCAATCATGAGGGTCGTTTTACCATGACTGAGTGTTTTAAGGGCTTTTTGAATTAGATGCTCATTTTCCGGGTCGGCAAAGGCTGTGGCTTCATCTAGAAGTACGATCGGAGCATTCTTGACCATGGCTCTGGCAAGTGCAATTCTCTGCTGTTCCCCCCCGGAAAGATAGGTTCCCTTCGTACCCATTACTGTATCGAGTCCATCCTGCAGGTTCTCTATGATTTCTCTTGACTGGGAAGAATCGATTGCTTGATTTATCTCTTTTTCTCCGATGTCTTCCTTTCCAAAGACGACATTCTCTCTTAGTGAACCTTTAAACAGCTTTGTACTTTGAAATACAAAAGAGACATTGTTCATCAGTTCTTTTTTAGAAATATCCCTGACGTTAATTCCTCCAACCAAAACTTCACCTTCATCTATATCCCAAAAGCGTGCAGCCAGTCGGGCAATCGTTGTTTTACCTCCTCCTGAGGCTCCGACAAGAGCTACAGTTTCACCTTCGTTTAATTTAAAACTAATTTTATTTATTGCCCGTTTGTTGCTCCCTTCATATGAGAAAACGACATCTCTGAACTCCAGACTGTGATTTTTAATGTTTTTTGTATTTTCGATATAATGCATACCTGGATAATTCAGGAGGTTATCCAGCCTATCAATTGCCTGCTCGGCAATTAAAACATTTTGTTGAAAAAACATCGATTTCATTAAAAGAGTTGCAAAAAGTGGTGATATGAGAAGGTAAAAAATAAAATCGGACAGGACAAGAGGGAGTATCTCTCCCCGTCCTATTAATAATATTGCCATCGGGATTAAAAAGAATGCAGCCGACTGCATAATTACTGTGAAAAATGACATAGGTTTTCGCCAGAGAAAAGTATAGGCAAGAACCATTTCTTTATATCTAAGTATACTGTCATAGAATTTTTTGAAAGAAAATATACTTTGACCGAATGTTTTTACAACCGGTATTCCACGAATATATTCCACGGATTCAGAGCTCATTTCCTCCAGCGAATCATAATACATTTGTTGAAATTTCTTACCTTTAGAGCTCGTCATGAACTTCATTGTTATGAATCCCAAAATAATTGGAACAAGTGAAGCAAGACCCATTCTCCAGTCTACAACAAGAATCAGTACAATGAGAGTCATAGGAGAAATGACGCTTCCTGCCATATCAGGAAGCTGGTGAGCTAAAAATGAATGTGTAGTACCGGCACCATCGTTTACTATCTTTCGTATTTTCCCGCTTGAGTGCTTATCAAAAAAACCAAGCGGCATATCCAGTATCTTTTTCATGCCAATTTTCTGCATTCCGACCTCAACACGAAAGGCCGCAAGATGAGAACTGGTGAGTGCGCAGAAATATACTACGATTCCCATCAGTGCACTTGCAAAGGCAAGCCAGGCATAGAAGCTGATATGAGAAACATTAATCGCCTGTGACTCTGATAATATATCCCGGATTATGTACCATACAAGTACAAATGGTACAATATTGAGCACTGCGGAAATCCCTGACAATACTAATGACAGGGGCAGAAGGATTCGCTTACTGCCCATATAAGGTGTTAGTCTTTTTAGAACGAACTCTTTTTTCTTTTTTTGCATATTATTACTCTTCCTTTCTTCATAAAATTCTGATTGACATCATTTAGCTGAATCGATTTATCCATTACTCCTCCAGACAGCATCAGCTGATGTTAAATGCCATTTTGTGTGATTTTTGTTTGGATGCTCTTAATTTTTTTAACTCCGGGGCGACAAGAAAAACACTCAGCAACATAATTAGCAGATCTCCGAGAGGGTATGACAGCCACAAACCTTTTTCTCCCAGAAAATGTGGAAGAATATATGCCAGGGGGATAAAAAACAGAATCTGCCGGCCCAGAGTTAACAAAGCACCCTGGGCAGCTTTTCCGGTAGCCATGAAAAGCATTATAGAAATACTGATAAAGCCATAGAGCAGAAAACTGGCCTGAAACAGACGGAACCATTTGATTCCCATTTCCACCATTCCACTATCGGTGATAAACCAGGAAAGAATAGAAGAAGCAAAAATCTGAAAGAAAAACCAGATACAGATAGAAATAACCGATGCGATTTTTCCGAAATACCAAAAGGCCTCTCTCACCCTGGGGTATAATCCCGCTCCAAAATTAGCTCCGATAACAGGCTGGAGACCATAAGAGATACCAAACAGAGGGATATAGAAAAAGCACATAACCCGGAAGGCTGTGCTCATAACAATATTGCTGGCGGCACCATAACTTGAGCTTAATGAGAGGAGTATGGACAGCTGTATTGCAACAGCTATCGACATAATCATCCCTGAAAATCCAATCTTCATCATTTCAGGCATTAGATTCCAGGATATTCTGAAACTTCTTCTGTTCAGGGTAATCACACTTTTACCGGACATAAAATGAATTAAGTCTCCTGCAACAATAAAAGCCTGTCCGATTATGGTCGCAACGGCAGCCCCGCTCATACCCATTTTTAAAACCTTGATAAGAATGGGGTCCAGAACGATATTCAGAATTGCCCCCAGCACCACGATTCTCATGGCACTCTTCATCTGCCCTTCGCCTCTGATAAGAAAGTTTAGAGCAGGACCGAGAGCTCCAAAGACAAATCCAAGAGAGAGGGGCTTCAGATACACGACGCCCAGTTCCAGAATTTCCCCTTTTGCTCCCAGAAAAATCAGTATTTCCCGGGAAAAATGATAGGTAAACAAGGTAAGTAGGACAGAAAGAATCCCTACCGGCCAGAGTACATTTCCAAAAATTGAGTTTATGGTTTCCTTATCATTTGCACCCATGGCTCTTGAAAAAAGTGACATGCCTCCGGTAGCGAACAGACTCAGTATCGCCTGATTGACAAGAACGACAGCATACCCCATAGCTACCGCCGAAACAGCAGCGGGTCCCACAAACTGTCCAACAAAGATACTGTCCACAAGGTTGTACAGCCCGATAACCAACATGCCTATCATTCCGGGAACCGCCATCTTTACAAAAAGCTTTCCCATGGGAGCCTGTAATAATTCTTCACGATTATCATTCATTAACATCTTCTCCAAAAAAACTATACTAATATAGTTAGCCTGTGCTAACTTTTTATTACAGACTATTTTGGAATTTGTATTTTCGAAATTGGAATTTAAAAAATCAGGCTGTATCGGTTTTCATGCAACCCTTTCGGAATTCACCGGGACATAAACCATAATGACGTCTAAAATCATTTGTAAAATGCCCTACACTCTGATAACCGACAAGGAAGGCTGTTTCGGATATATTCCATTGCCCCGAAAGAAGTATTTCTTCGGCTTTTTTCATACGGGCATCTTTACGATACTGATTTAAACTGATTCCATAAAGTGTCCGGAATCCGCTAGTCAACTTGTGAGTGTTCAGTCCGACCTGAAGAGACAGCTCTTTGATGGTAATATTCCGGTGCAGATTATCATCAATTATCGTCCGAACCTGTTCGAGCCGGGCTTTGTCGGAAAGAGAAAGGACTGGTTGGTTCTCACTGGATCGGGAGTTTTGAAAATGAAGGGTAATGATCCTGGAAAGGATCTCCATACCCATTCCTTCCAGTTGGAGCAGAAGAGTGATATCACTGGCAGGACAATCCAGAATCTTTTCAAATGACTGTTTCAACACAAAAGGGGTTTCGGTAGGTTGATACACTTCAATTTTTTTCTCCTCATTCAGTTCCGAAAAAGACAGAAAGGTCATGGGAAGGGAATCCAGAAATTCCTGATAGAAAAGAATCGATACAAATTCCTGGGGGATGCCGGGAGCATAGGTCATACTGCCGGAAAAATTCATAAGATTCGTCTGATAGTTTCCATCACTGAATGAACAATTGAGACGATCCATGTCGGAGTCAATTACTACATGACCGGTCCGACAGTAACAGATCTCGAATCGGGGAACTCTCATCTGAAAGGGCAATGTAAGTGGTTGATGCAGTCGGGTTTTCACTCGCCAGATTTCAAGGGAGTTCCGGGCCTGTACCCTCTGAAAACTACCCTCTCCCAACGCGGAAGGGATCTCCAGTTTCCTGAAACAGGAACCATTGTCACAACAGCAGCCGAACTCTTTCTGGAGAAATGAGAGATAGTCCATATCAATATCATCAAAACAGGGAAGATTATACGGGCGCATGATAGTTTCTCCTAACTTAATTAGTACTATCTTTGTTTTTGATTGACAAGTCTTTGGGAAAAAAGAGTTGCGAAAAATAAAAAATACTGGAGCTGCAGGCAGGATTATCATAGATGTTAGATGACTATGTTCAAGTCATTAATGCAAACCCCGGTCATTCTCTGCCATAAATGCCTGTAGGGCCATATCAGTGCATAAGGTGTCAGCAATTCTATCATTGTATCGTTCACGTCCTATGTTTTTTTCCTTCCAAATATATGATAGATTATTTCGTGTTGGAGCTGAGCATGACCTATTTTATTTTCCTGCAATCTTATATGGACTTCATTACTCTTTTTCGGATTTTCCAATAATCTATTACGAACATAATTCGTCATTCAAAGGCGGACACTGTAGATGTTTCACTTAATTTGCATAAGGAAAAGATTATACTGAATGTTGAAAATGATGGCATTGGAATCAAGGCCGATGATACTAAATCTTCCCATGCATTTGGACTTCTTGGAATAAAAGAAAGGTGTAATTCACATGGTGGTGAGTTTTATATTACAAGATACCCGGGGAAAGGAACTGTTTGAAAAGTGGCAATTCCCTTGTAGGACAAATAATCACAATAATTTCAGAAAGATTTTATGCTAATCTTAAGTATAAAAATATATTATAGAGTTAGAACTATTTATTAATATAAGGATAATCAGGATGATAAAAGCACTGATTGCCGATGACCATACTGTTGTTCGAAAAGGGCTGTTATAAATCTTTTCTGATGAACCCAGTATTTAGGTCATAGATGAAGCTGTCAATGGATTTGAAGTATTGGAAAAAGCCAGGGCTAATAAATATGAGATCCTGATTCTGGACATATCCATGCCGGGAAATATTGGTATGGATATGTCCAGCAGCTTAAACCGGAGATCCAGGATCTCCCTGTTCTAGTGTTAAGTATCTATCCCGAAGAACAGTCTACCATTCGTGTGTTAGAAGATGGTGCCGCCGGTTATATGATAAAAGAAGCGGCTCCCAAGGAACTGATTGATGCCGTGAAGCGAATAACTCAGGGGAGAAAATATAAAAGTGAATAAATTTCTTAAAAACTGGCATTTTATGTTGCAAGTCGAGGGGGGACCCTTCATGAACATCTTTCCGATAGATACTGAGTAAGATTACTTTTCAACTCAAAGTAATTTGAAAGGCCTATACTTCATTTTTTACTTTTCTCCGGTACTGACCCGGTGTTATTCCGGAATATTTCTTGAACACCCTGTAAAAATACCGTGAATTAGAGTATCCCGCTTTTTCCGCAACCTCCTCAAATGACAACATCGAATTTTTATTGATAATATCCTTCGCTTTTTCTATACGGAACACATTCAGATATTTAAGAAATGAAGACCCCGCTTCCTTTCGAAAAAGATCACTGATATAATTGGGATGAAGATTGAATTCCAAAGCCAGACAATCAAGACATAGGTCCTTATCATAGTTCTCATGAATAAACAGAAGAATCTTTTGAATATGAGAAGAAACGCCCTTGATATCATACTCCACCATTTCATCATATAAGATGAGGGTTGATTTCAGGGATTCAATAAGAAACCTTATATTTCTGTTTAGGAATATAAAGTGATCTGATTCTGAATAGTATATCTTTTTATAAAACAGTTGTTCCGGCGAACAACTACAAGATTCAAGCTCTGTTTTTAAATCCCCAGACAACTGTCTCAATATACTACTAAGACCTTTTTTCTCACCTGAATTTCTCGCCAGCAATTCTCTTTGATATGCCATTAATTGACTATGGGTTCGTCTATTTCTCACATCTGATTTCATCAATTCTCGAAGTTTTTCTAAAGGGATACCGAACATTATCGGGGATTCAACAGAAGACTCCCTGAAAAAAGATTCGAGATCACAGCTGTTCACGGCGTTTGTATACAAATCTTTTACTGTATTAATATCTCTACCGGCATAGCTAATTCCTGATTGAATGCTCATAATAGAAGATTCCGAAAGCTTGAGTACTAACGCATTCAGGGTGTCTGCAATTATTTCTTCAGAAATCTCCCCGTCCCAGTTTACAATGAGAACGAGTTCCTCCCTGTTATCGGAAAAAAAGGTATATTTGGTTTTAAATAATCGTAACAGTTGACCCTCAATTTCTGAAATTATCGCCGGGGGGAAAGGAGATACAGACCTGAACACAGTAACAAGAATAAACTCAGCAGGGAAAAGTTCCATTAGTTCCCTTTTAGAAAGAGAAATCTGGTCCGGAAATTGTGATTGAAAGAAGTGGGTTCTTAGAACAGCAAGTCTCGCTTCCCTCATTTCCCGGATCTCAAATTCCTTTTTAAGTGCACAGGAATGGAGATTTTTCAGCAGCAGCTCCTTATTTATCGGTTTCATTAAATAATCCTGAACATTCAGCCGTAGAGCAGTGCGCACATACTCAAAATCATCATATCCGGTGAGAACAATAAACCTATCGGCTATATTCCTTTTTTTCAGCTTCTCTATCAGTTGAAGACCATTCATCTCTGGCATATTTATATCCACAAGAACTACATTGGGGCGGAATTCTGCCGAAAGCTCCATTGCTTCAGCGGCACTTTCGGCACACAGTACTTTCGCCTTTAAATTATCCTCACGTTCAATTATTCTACTAAGCCCCTTAAGAATTAGGGGTTCATCATCAACAAGAAGGATTTTCAGCATATTGTAATTCCTCCGCAGGAATAATCATCATTACAACAGTTCCTTTCCCTTCTTCACTGTCAATAATAAATTGAGCTTCAGGACCATAAAACACTTTCAGGCGTTCATACACATTTGTCACCCCTAAACTTCCATTTAGATGATCTGTTTCTCCAGAAATCTCATTCTTTAACAGTGAATTATGCAGTTCCTTAATTTTGATTCCTGATATTCCTCTGCCATTATCAGTAATGGAAATCACCAATTTCCCATCCCTGAAGCCGGATTCGACAACAATCTGTCCCTTTCTGACATTGCCAGAAAGACCATGAATCACTGAATTCTCAACGATAGGCTGCAACAGAAACCATGGACAGATAATATTCAATGTTTCGGTTCCCGGGGCGATGACTGACTCAAGCCTAGCTCCGAATCGGTAGTGATATATTTCAATAAAGTTCCTAATATTATCGAACTCATCTTTGAGAGTCACTTCTTTTTTATGAGAAGCCAGAGTATAACGAATAAACAGACCAAAACGGTAACATAGTTCTGCTACATTGATATCATCATTTGCTTCTGCAAGCATTCTGATGGTTTCAAGAGTATTGTAAATAAAATGTGGTTTGACCTGAGCCTGCAGAGCCGAATATGCGATTTCCTTACGCATCAGCTCCTCTTTATGAACCCGGTTAACTAGTTCATCAATCCGGTATATCATATCGTTGAAAACCCCGACCAGGCAGGTAATTTCATCCTTTCTATGATCCACCGGAATCTGATTGAAGTTCCCTTTATCGATAGTCTTCATATGAGCAGCCAGAGCATTAATTCTACGGGCATAGAAATAGATAATGACCTGATAAACAAAAGTCAGGAGAAGAAGAAAAACCAGTAGCAGCAAAAAAACCAGGTCTCTCTTTTTTTTAAAACCAGGGAATCTACCGTCAACCTCTTGAATGAGCAAAAGATCGAGACCAATACTCTCAATTTCAACCCGATTGATTACATATTTTTTATTAGTTCTGCGGATTATTCCGAAGTCGCTTTTATTTCCATTTATAAAATTCTGAATCAGATCCTTATAGAGCGGAAAATCCATTGTATTCTCGGAACCTGTTAAAAGGATTTTATCCTCTTTGTCCAGATAAAACAGAACCTCTTTTCCAGACTCCCAATCCTCTCTTGCCACCAAATTACTAATTGCAGTTTCAGGAATCTGCAGTTCTAAAAATCCCAGTTCCCGCGTATATTCATTGTTAAAAATTGGTTTCAAGAAATGAAAGCTCGATTCTTCGTTGTTTTCACCCGGGAAAAAATTCCACTGCCCTTTTATTTCTTCTGAAAAAGATCCTACATTCGGTCCTTCAGACAGGTGAATGATCTCGGGCTTTAAAATTGAAAGATTTTCATTTATTGAATATAGACATAAGCGCTTTAAGTCAGGTGTATTTAATTCCACATATTCAAAAAGTGGACGGATGTATTTGAGGAAATGATACATACTATCTGCCGGTGTATAATAATCCCCGGATAAGAGTTCAAGAAGAACCCGGTTAGTCTGAAAAAGCTTGTGAACAGCTTCATACTGATCCAATTTTTCCTGAATTGTTATAAGATTTTTTTCAAGAAGTAACTGTTCTGTTTCTGAATACTGTCGGTACACTTCCCCTGCTATTTGCAGATATAAGTATCCGAACAGCAAGCAGAAGGGAAACAGAATAATTGTTATGTAAGAGATAAAGAGCTTTCTCACCATTCCCGGTTGAAAAATATTCCATTTCATTTTACGAATCTACCACAATTGATTTATTAAATGTAAGCCGGGTATCACCCGGCCTTATATTATGTATATTTAGAATGAATCTTTAATCATCCCATACTGTTCATTGGCCCATACAGAATACTTTTCCAGTCCAATCCGCTCAGCAAGACCAATCATTCTATAATAAGCTTCTTCGGCTTCAGCCTCAGATTCAGCAAGATATATATTGATCTCTTCAATTTCGACCATATCTTTTATTTTTTTACTTATTATATCGATATCTGATTCAGGTTCAGGTTTTATCAATCCCAACTCAGGACGGAAAACAGCAACCTTTTTCATTTCCAGACCAGCCTCTGTCATCTCAGTGCCAGGTACAAATTTCCCCAGTCCCTCATTTGCAGCTGTAGAAAATAAAAGTCCCCACCAGAAGATTCCTTCATGATCAAGAAAATCAGTATCCTGTGAATTATAATTAAATATCGGATACCCTTCCTCATGCATGGACCAGTCCCTTCCTTCGATTCCCCAGAGTCCTGTCATCTGACCTTTGTCACTGCTCATATATTTGACAAAATTGATCGCTTTTTCAGGATTTTTATTTTCTTTAGTAATAAAAACACCCGACCAGCCGATTTCGTTCTGGTAGAATTCAAAGTTTTCACTTAGTAGATTAGAGATTAGATTAAATCTGAAATTCTTATCACTTCTTTCCAGCTTTGTGTTCAACCGGTCTGCTATAGTTATTTCATGCTGATAAGCAAAAGCCTTTCCGTTAAGTGCGAATTCCTCTGCCCTGGCTGAATCTCCACCTTTAATGGCAAAGTTTTCCGCCGTAATAAGTCCGTTACGATATAGGCGATTTAGGAAAAGATAATAATCCAGTTGCTCTTGTTCATAGAGAACATGTATCAGTTTATCATCTTTTATCTCAAAGCCCGTCTCCTGAGTTCCAAAGGCAGCCCTAAAATAAGCTCCGAGCCAGTTTGGCTCCATAATGAGTGGAATCATATCAGGATAGTTCTTTTTAACCATCATGAGTGTGTTTTCAAAATCTACCAGATTTTGAAGAGGAGGATTTCCCAGTTCTTCCATAAGATCTGTCCGAATCGCTATACCTGGCATTCCCGCAGGGATTGCCTTCGGTTTTGCATTCCACTCGTTCTGAGAAGAGAGATTGTTTAGAATTGTATAGAAATTTCCGTCCTTTACAGTATTGATTTTTGCCAGCATTGGATCCGGTTTGAAATCCACCGCATATTTCTCAATGAGTTCATTCCATGGATAACAGACATTAGAATTGGAAAGCATCTTGTAAAAACCGCTCCCTTCATTGCTCGTATAGATCAATTCAGGCAGCTCATCCGACGCGATCATCAAGGGAAGCTGATTCGAGTCAGTAGCTACATGAATATTAAGCCTGACACCTGTCTCATTTGTTATCTCCTCCGGAATAGTTCCGTTCCAATTTTTGAGTGTCCACCAACTATGATTGACAAACAGTTCCATTTCCGTAATCCCTTCATCCTTCTCACTTGAAGCAGTTGAAGATTCCTTATCCCCTTTTGCAAAAAGGAATCCCGCCAGCAGAAAAATGACCATTCCCAACAGCCATTTTTTTCCATGTCCTGTAAGTTTCATTAAAAGCCTCCTAAAATATTTTAACCCTTCACTGAACCAATCATGATCCCTTTTACAAAGTGTTTCTGCAGAAAGGGATATAGTAATACAATGGGAACCACTGTAATAATGATTGCTGCCATCTGAAGTGATTTGCTTGTATATAATTGAGCGCTTGTGGCATATAAGCTCCCAGTAGCTTCCTGAGGCATATTGCTTGAATTTATAACCTCAATCATCCGATAAGACATGGTTCTCAATGATTCTGAACGAACAAAATATGATGAATCAATCCATGAATTCCACTGCCAAACTCCGATAAAAAGTGCCATTGTCGCAATCAATGGTTTTGATACAGGAACAATAATCTTAAAAAAAATAAGCAGATCATTCGCTCCGTCGATATAGGCGGATTCTTTCAATTCATCAGGAATCTCCCTGAAAAAATTAACGGCTATAAGAAGGAGAAAGATATCCAGTAAATTGGGAACAATATAGACAAAAAAACTATTTAAAAGCCCAAGTCCTCTGAGAAGAATATAGAAAGTGATAATGGACCTGACAGTATACATGGCTAAAATAACAATACCAAAATACAACTTTTTAAAAACAAGATTCCTGGGAGAAAGTCCATAAGCAACCATGGCGGTAAAAGAGACTCCACCGATAGTGCCCAATACAGTTCTTCCTACAGAAACAAAAAACGCACCGACCCAGCGACTGTCACCAATTAATGCTCTGTAGTTTTCCAAAGAAAATTTCCGGGGAAATAGATAGACCCCACCCATAGAAAGATCGAGCCCTTCATTAAACGAACAAATAAGTACATACCAGAAGGGGTATAGGGTAAACAGGGAAATTATCAGTAATAAAATGTATAAACCCGTGTCAATTATTTTATGATTTCTACTTAATACCATACTATTTAGAATCTCCGTTTAAAAAAGACTGGAATCAGTTAATTTTTTCGAAATAAAATTAATCAGATATACGACAACAATAGCTACCGATGACTGTAATAGATCGACTGCTGTAGCAAATGCATATCGACCGTTCACCAGACCAACCCTAAAGGCATAAGTGGGAATAATTTCGGACGCCCCGTTATTCATGCGGTTTCCGAAGAGAAAACACTGTTCAAAAGCTCCGCCCTTAAAGAGGTATCCAACTTTGAGAATCAGAACAATAACTATGGCACTTTTCAAAGAAGGAAGGGTAATATGCTTTATTTTGGCAATCCTACTGGCACCATCTACATCTGCAGCTTCATATAAAGCCGGATTGATACCGGCGATTGCAGCAAGAAAGATAATGGCATTCCATCCCATCTCTTTCCATACTGCAGAAAGCACAGAAACAGTCCAGAAGGCATCAGGATCAGTTAGTATTGCTTTTGGTTTTTCCAATAACCCGAGCAGGACAAACAAATCATTGAACAAGCCTCCATTTTCGGCAAACAGTGCTACAGCGATACCGTATACGACAACCCAGGATATAAAATGAGGAAGATAACTGACTGTTTGGACAACCCTTTTAAAGGGTACACTCTTAACCTCATTTAGAAGAATTGCAAATAGAATAGGCACGGGAAAAACAAAAAACAGCTGTAGAAATATAATTGCAAGGGTATTTCTGATAATCTGGCTGAACTGGTAATCAGTAAAAAACTCAACAAAATATTTAGATCCTACCCAGTCACTGGTAAACATGCCACTGATCCCACTGACTATCCTGTAATCCTTAAATGCAATAATAATACCGAAAAGGGGAATATAAACAAAAATAAAAAGGTAAATCATACCCATAAGAATCATTAGATGAAAGTATTTTTGTTTTCTAATTTCTTTCCTCCGCAATGCCTGCCTGTACATTCTGTTTCTGACAGGGATTCCGGATGAAATGGCATTTTCTGTAAGCAATTTCAATCACCTCGTATTTTAAATTATTTCTTAAACCAATTTCAGATTATCATTGAGTCATTAATATCGATACTGATCATTTTTCAGAAAAATGTGCACATTCTTCAGATTTTGTTAAAATGCTGGATATGAATATGACCGATTCCGGTTTGCTTCTGGTGATAGTGGTATGAATTTCCTGTAATAAGACTGAGAGTCCTCTCCCGGATAGGTCACAAAACTGTAAAAGAGATGCCGAATTCAGCCGTTCAAAACGAAACCATGAACTGAATCATAGGGTTCGGATTATCCGGGTTGAAGTGTCGCCGAAGAATCAGATGATCCTGATGCAGCAGGGTGTTTATCATATAGAAAAGCGTTTTGAAGATATGTACCCGGATGAGTCTGTAATTGTCCATATTTTACTAATGGAGTCCTATTTACTGTCTCATTTTTCAGTAAAAACTATTAAGTTCTCGCACTGCGTCATCCAAGGTGATTGAAGAGTAGATTGCTTCCGGGAATTCTGTCAATCCATCGACACATGTTATGAAAATATCTTGGACACCTCTATTTTTGAGGCTTTGACAGCACAAAAAAATAGAATTTGGCTTCTTTGATCCTTCTGTATGATAGATGGTTCGCATTCTCAGCATTCAAATCATTTTCAATTGTTAATTTTATCAGCCGACCCAGAGTATCAGCCACTGCGATTATTTCAAACTGTGGAACTTTTTTTCGTAAATCAAATAATGCTTTACTGGCAAGTTCGGAACTGTTGGTTACTGTATCTGAAAAAACTTCTCTGTAAACATCTCTATCACTCCATATTTCAATGTCCTCAACAGCGCTGATAAGATAATCATCCAATGCCTGTACAAGTAATTCGGCAACATGTTCAACATACCCTTCCATTGCCTGTTGAATTTCTTTTTTTGAATTGGTGTAGGAAATGAATGATAGTGCTGCCATCCCCGCCAGGATCAGGATACTTATGGGCACAAGGAATCTATTCTGTAATTTCATATAATCACCTCAATAATTTATTGTTATAAACATATATAAGAGGGAAAAAGTGCAATATAGAGCGATGTCTGAACTTCCTGTAGGACAAAGATAAGAAGGTTGTAGGTCAGAACTTACCCGTAATTGGAATTGCTGCGGGGCACTGTCATTTATATCAGAACATTTAATTTACTTGATGTATTTGTAATATCGACCTATTATTTTTTACAAAATGAAAGGTACTTTAAGCTTCAGGCACAAACTGCTTCTCTCATTTCTCTTGATCTCTACAGTGCCTCTGTTCATTGTGAGTATGCTGATACTCCGAGAATCGAATAAAACCCTTGAGAAAAATATTATTGACTCCAATCTCAATTTTATTAAACAAGTAGGAATCAATATTGATCAGACTGTAACCAGAGTCAATGATTTGTCATTGTTCATCTTTCAAAACAAGGACATATATAATTTTCTCCATCTGCCGCCAGATGTTTCCACTGAAGAATCCGATAGACTGACTTTAAACATTTACAGAACCCTTACATTCTTTATGAATACCGGAACAGGAATTACTTCCATACTGATAGAAGGAGAGAATGGCCTGACTTTTTCTATTAATCCCATGAATTATAATCAGGATGTATTTACAGAAGATATGTTAAAGAAAGTTGATTCTTTAGATGGGGAAGCATTCTGGAGTCAGATCTCTTCTGATCTGGTTGCTCAGTCCAGGTTGATTAAGGATTATTATGATTTGAAACGAGATTTGGGACATGTTTCAATACAAATCAGTGTTGATGAGATTCTCAAGAACTTTCCGGTAAATAATGGGGAGTCAGCTAAGAAAATTTATATTTTCAGAGATGATGATCAGGTTCTCATCTCATCTGGTAGTATTCCGGACTCCATTCAAAATGAGATATTACCTAAGATTTCACTGATGCGATTAAAATCCGGTTATTTCTATGATGAACTGAATGATACTCAGCATTTGACTTTTTTCACTGTACTTCCTTCCTCGGATATCACTTTAATCTGGACCATTCCTTTAGAAAAAGTTGGTTTGTACGATCTTTTACTTAACCAGGTGAGTATTGTTACCCTGACAATGATATTGGTCAGCATCATTATGGCCTTTCTATTTTCGCGAAGTTTTTTCCTTCCTTTGAAAATCCTGGGATATTCAATGAAAAAAGTAGAAAATGAGCAGTTTGAGATTCGTATACCCCAAAGAAGAAATGACGAGATCGGTGCCCTTATTTCATCTTTTAACAATATGGCAGAACGTCTTGATGAATTACATAATGAAGTTTATGTCGCCCATGTTAAGGAAAAAGAGGCAGAGTTAATTGCTTTGGAAACTCAGATCAATCCCCATTTCTTATACAATACTCTTGATACCATATACTGGATGACCAAATTAGAGGGATCATTTGAATCTGCTCAAATGATTAAAACACTTGCAGACTTATTTCGAATTGCCTTAAGCAGTGGGAATGAAAAGATTCCGTTAAAAAAGGAATTGGAACATTTAAATTACTATATGGAAATTCAGATGAAAAGATTTGGAAATCTGTTCACATTTTCACTTCAGGTAGACCCGGAACTTGAAGAAAGAACTGTGCTTAAATTGATACTGCAGCCTCTGGTTGAGAATGCGATTGTGCATGGAATTGAAAAAAAACAGGGAGCATCGAAAATTGATGTCTCAATCACTGCTGATAATGAGGGTCTCTTGATATACAGAGTCAGTGATGATGGTGCCGGTTTTAATACGAACACTCTAAAACAGAACTCAGGGGATAAAAAAGGCGGTTTCGGATTAAGAAATGTTGATGAGAGACTTCGCTTAGCTTATGGTCCCGAGTATGGGATTCTTGTAGAGAGTACGCATGGAGAAGGAACAACTATAGTCATTCGTCAACCTCTTAAGGACAAAACAGAATGAAAGTAATAATTGTTGATGATGAACAGATAATCAGACAGGGAATAAAGACATTTGTACCCTGGGAAGCACTTAAATGTACAATGGTTGGAGAAGCCGCGAATGGATTAGAGGCGCTCCTTCTTATGGAAAAGGTAAATGCAGATATTATTATAAGTGATATCCGTATGCCCTTGATGGATGGATTGGATCTTTCCCGGGAGTTGAGATTAAAGTATCCTGACTGCAGGATCATACTTCTTACGGGTTATGAAGACTTTGATTATGCCAGAAAAGCCTTACAATATCAGGTGGAAGATTATCTTCTGAAACCTGTCGGGGATGATGAACTTACCAAAGTCATTGGAAAAACTGTTAAAAAGCTGGAAGCTGAAATAAATCGGCAGAAAAAAAATATTCAACTGAAAAATATGATAATTGAGAATAAAGAGAGTATTCTCAAAAACTATATAGAGAATCTAATAACAGGCAATATTCCGGATTCCAGAATATTGCCGAAGATTGAAGACCTTCATATCAATATCTTTGAACATGGTATTTATCAGCTGATAATCATTTTTCCTGATCAGGATTTTTCTGAAATTCTTATTCCCGAAAACAGTTTTATAATCCCCTATTTTATTGACAGACAGGAAGGGCGTCTGGTTCTTCATCATATCGATCCCCTTGAAGATACATTCTTCAAAAATCTTAAATCAAAGAATATCTCTGCCGCTGTCGGATCAAAAGTTGCCGGTATCAGTAATTTACAGGATTCACTTCAGGAGGCAGAATCTGCCTGCACATACCGGTGTTTTCTGAATTCCCCGGCATTAATTCATCAAAGTGATAAGGAATTCTTTAAAACCAGATTCCTCAGAATGCTGCCGGATCCTTTGAGCTATGAGGATGTTGAGATCAGGATTATTGAGATGTTTCATTCCCTCCATCCTGAAATAAAAGATCTCCTTTCCAGTCTGTTGCATTCATGTGTCCTGGATGGAAACCGGCAAGAGGATTTTATACGGTATTGCCGTCGTTTTTATAATCTTGCCCGGAAAGAAGTTGAAAGAAAGGGAATCAAAATAAGTCTCAATAAAAATGATCCTTTTGAAAAAGTTAATATCTATGACCCATGGAAAACCATACAGGAGAAAACTGAACAAATATTTTTTGGATTGGAGGAAAATGTCCTGAATTCCTCAAAAAAACAATTTTCATTAATTACTTCTCAGACAATTTCCTATATTGAAAAACATTTTAAAGAAAATATTTCTCTAAGTTATATTGCTGATACACTCGCTGTCAGTGAAAGTCATATTTCCAGAATATTTAAGAAGGAGACGGGAATCAATTTTGTACCCTGGGTTAACAAATACAGGGTTGAATATTCTCTGGATTTATTAGCATCTGGAGAATACAAATTATATGATATTGCTGATCTTTCAGGGTTTAGCGATTATAAATATTATACCAGGCAGTTTAAAAGAGTTATGGGCATATCCCCTACAGAATTCAGAAAAAACCTTTTATCACCACAAAAATGACGACATTTTATCAATTTTGCTCACTATGCCATTAGAATCCTTCACCACATACTGAAATAGAGATGAGTCTTTGTACTTATCATATTCTAGGAGGAAAAGAATGAAGAAACTGTTAGTTATGCTGATGATCCTGGTTCTCGGGGTATCAACCCTTATGGCCGGTGGGCAGAGTGAAGAAGGTCAGTCCGAAAAAGAGGCGACAACTCTCTCTGTAATGTACACATATAATCAAGCCAGCCTTGGCCAGGATGCCAGAGTTGACGCCTGGTATAAGATGCAGGAAGAGATGATCAGTGCACATCCTGAAGTTAATTTTGAGTTTGAATACGTTCCTCATGATGCTTATCAGGATAAAATTCAGATCCTGGCTGCAGCCAATGAGCTGCCCGATGTATTTGAAGTAAAGGGATCATGGGTAAAGAATTTTGTAAGCAATAACCGCCTTATGCCTTTGAATGAGATAATGGCTGCTGATAAAGCATGGAGTGGAAACTATAAAGAGGGTGTTCTGAAAAACTTTACAATTGATGGTTCTGTTTATGCAGTTTCCATCGAGGGTGGAGGGACTACACATGTCATTTTCTACAATAAATTAATTTTAAAAGAAGCAGGTTATGACTCATTTCCTACTGAATATGATGATTTTAAAGATATGCTTCAGGCCATTGCAGCTAAGGGATATACTCCTATCTCCCTGGGTGATAAGAGCAGCTGGGTTGCTGAAAGCTGTTATTTGAGTACCATCGGTAACAGAATGACCGGTTCTGACTGGACAAACAGCATTACAAATAGAGAGGGAGCCTCTTTTACTGACCCTCAGTTTATCAAATCCCTTGATGTTCTTGCAGAACTGGCTGAAATAGGTGCATTTAATGCTGATATGAACAGTCTTGAGTACACTCAGCAGAGAACTCCCTATTACAATGGAAAAGCAGCCATGTTTGTTGAGGGTGGATGGGCAATCAATCATGTAATTGAAAATGCTCTTCCTGAAATCCTTGCCGCTACAGGTATTGCCGACTTCCCTGAAGTTCCCGGACAGATGGGAGCTGATAACCTGAATACCGGTGGAACAAGCGGTTGGGCCATCGGAGCTAATTCTGCTGTAGCAGATAATCCTGATAAAAAAGAACTTGTTGTTGAAATGATGAAACGTTTCTCCAATATGGAAAATGCTGTAAAATTAGCCGAAACCGGCAGAACCCCTGCCATGAAAGTTACAGACTTTGACAGCAGTGCTCTGCATGCCTTGAATATCGAATACTTCGATTATATGGACAAATTCGTTCCTGCACCAACCTATGACCTGGTCTGGGATCCTGCAGTGATAGAAACACTTAACAGTGGAATCCAGATGCTTCTGATCGGTCAGGTGAGTTCTGAAGAACTGGCTGAGAGTGTTCAGAAAGAATACACACGCTAATCTTTCAATCAAAAAATTTCAAAAATACATTTATTTATCAGCAGGATTATAATTCATAATCCTGCTGAATTTCCACATTGGAGTTAATAATGAATAACAAGAACGCTTTATATCCAGGGAAGTTGCTCCTTTGGACCTTATTAGCACCAGGTGTTCTACTGTATGTGGGTATAGCAATTATTCCTATATTCAATGCAATTATCCTGAGCTTTTATAAATGGTCCGGTGGAGACAGTAAAACATTTTTAGGCTTTGGGAATTATGTATATCTAATAACAGACCCCCTGTTCTGGGGCTCACTGAAGAATAATCTTCTTATCGGAGTGATAAGTATTATCGGTCAGGTAGGTATTGCCCTGATTCTGGCTGCACTGTTCACTTCCCGGGATATAAAATTTGTCAGTTTTCACAGATCTGTGATTTTTTTCCCTGTAGTTCTGGCGGCCATCATTATCGGTTTTATCTGGACTATGGTTTACAGCCGGGAATATGGATTGCTTAATTTCACCCTCAAAGGGCTGGGGCTTGAAGGCTTTATCAGAGCCTGGCTTGATGATCCGAGTATTATCATCTTGTCTGTGAGTGCTCCCATTGTCTGGCAGTACATCGGGTATTATACAGTCATCATCGCCTCAGGAATTACTGCCATACCCTCTGAGATCTTTGAGTCGGCAGAACTTGATGGAGCTGTTGGCTGGAGAAAACTTTTCTATATTATCTATCCACTGATTAAAAATACAATTGTTGTCTGTGTGATGATGTGTATTGCAGGAAGTATGAAAATCTTTACACATATTCTTGTCATGACTGGCGGAGGACCCGGTAACAGCTCAATGGTAATGTCCATGTATGCCTATAGAAACTCCTTTATCAAATATAAACTAGGTTATGGCAGCGCTGCTTCCATAGGTATTTTATTGGTGAGCATGATGATTATTCTCCTTACAAGATCTTTAATGGGAAGTAAAAATGAAGAACAGTTCTGATATGATATTTTCAATATTAAAAAAAATAAAGATTTATTCACTGAATATAATCATATGGATGTTTTCTTTATCCTGTATTTTTCCTGTGATCTGGTTGATGTATTCATCCCTGAAAACAAGCAGTGAATTTAACCGTGACATAATAAGTTTTCCGAAAGCGATGCAGTTTACAAACTATTCCAGAGCCTTTTTGTCTGCCGATTTAGGGAGGTTGTCAATGAATAGTGCATTCAATGCAATCATTTCAATGTCTCTGGCTGTTTTAATTGCATTTACAATTGCCTATCTTTTAGCTCGATTTCCGTTTAAAGGAAATCGAATAATCTATTTTCTATTCCTCTTTGGTATGCTTGTTCCCATGCATGCTTTGCTTGTTCCTATCTTTGTACAATTCAAGGCCATGGGACTCTTCAATAAAAGAATTACCCTCATATTGCCCTATGTTGTATTTAATTTACCTTTTTCACTCTTTTTAATAGAAAGTTATATCAGGGGAATACCAAAAGACCTTGATGAAGCGGCATTTATGGAAGGCTGCGGTACTGTTAGAACTATGTTTTCCATAATATTCCCTATTACCAAGCCTGTAATTGTTGCAGTAGGCCTGCTTGCATTTATTTCGAGCTGGAATGAATATCCATTTGCCCTGATTCTGATCAACAGTCAGAAATTGAAAACAATTCCTCTGGGTCTTGTCAGTTTCAAGGGTGAGTATTCAACAGACTATCCCCTGCAGATGGCCGGGATCGTCATATCAACAATACCTGTCATTGCTATTTAGGGCCTGCTGAATAAATCCTAAGTTTAAATTTACAAAGGAGTTATTCATTAATATAATGACTTCAGATGCATGAATAACGGTAGAAATTACCGAAAACCTTTGCAGCTGAGGTGAGTATGT